>JBFYPU010000029.1:0-43157 GCA_041303175.1 Crocinitomicaceae bacterium
GCTCTAATAATCTAAAACCTCCGACTTCGACTGCGCTCATCCATCGGTTTTCCCAAAAATCCAACCTACCTCAACGCTTTCAGCGCCGCCAAAAATTCCGTGTCTGATTGATTGATCACACGGTAATATCCTTCTTCAGTCCATAATTGCTGTGCGATGGAGCTTTTGATGAATCGAGCAATGATAGTTTTACTCCGTTTGAGCGCTGAAGGGTCTTTTCTTACCTTGGCTTCTTTTTCTGCGAAGGTTGCGAATTGGGCAAGAATCGCATCGGTCACCTGAAACGAACGATTGAATTCGGCCGCAGATTTCCATTTGGTTCGTCGGTTTTGTACGTAGTCGAACGCGAAGGTTGTGAAGGCATTTGAAAAGCGCAATTCAGAGACATAGAAGGTAAATCCGCTAGAATCGACTGGTACAAAAATATCAGGCATGATACCGCCGCCTCCGTATACAATTTTCCCTTTCGGGGTTTTGAATTTCAACGAATCGACAAAATAGGACGAATCGACTTCATACATTTCGCCATTCGTGTAACGATCCTCGTGATCACCATAATAGGCATTCATGTCGTCCGTATACGCTTTTTGAATGCATCGGCCTGTTGGTGTGTAGTAACGGGCAATCGTTAAACGCAAGTTGCTTCCGTCCGCCAATTGTACATCTTCTTGGACCAATCCTTTACCAAAAGAACGTCGCCCCACAATTGTTCCACGGTCGTTGTCCTGAATGGCTCCAGCTAAAATTTCGGATGCCGATGCCGATGCCTCATTGATTAGTACCACTAATTTCGTCTTGTGGAGTGCGCCAACATTGGTACTTCGGTAGATATAATTCTTAAAATGTTCGCCTCGTGTTTCCACTATTTTCAACCCAGCAGGAAGGAACTCATCGGCAATTTCTGTTGCGCCAGTCAGCACACCACCGCCATTATTTCGAATGTCGAGGATCATTTTTGTCATTCCACTGAGCAACAAGCGACTCGATGCACTCCTAAATTCTGATGCTGTGGTTTGAGAAAAACTATTGATGTGAATGTATCCAACGTTTTTATCGATCATATAAGCAACATCCACCGAGGCTATCGGGATGATACCGCGAATCACGTTTTTCGTAAGTATCTTTCCATTACGCACAATTTTTAAGCGAACCACCGTATTTTCTTTGCCTTTGAGCATCGACATGACCTTATCATTTATGATCTTTTTCGATGCGACTTTTTTGCCATTGATTTCAATGATTTTATCTCCCGCCTTCAATCCTGCACGCGCAGAAGGAGAATTTGGGAGCACATTTGTAACGCAAAGCGTATCGCGAATCATGAAAAATCGAACGCCCACACCGCCAAACTGCCCTTCAATTTGTTCAGTCATTGCCGTTAGCTCACGCGCAGGAATATAATTACTATGCGGATCCAGATTGTGAAGCATGTCACCAATGGTTTTCTCGAACAATTCTTCTGCATTTACTGAATCCACGTAGCGCTGATCCAACACATGAATGATGTCCTGAATTTTTTGATAGTTCGCTTCGCCCTTACTGTAAAATCGGTTTTCACCAGAGCCCAATGACTTTCCGAGTAAAATTCCCATCGCTGCAATCACAGCCATAATTGCAGGAATTAGATACGTATAATTTTTTTTATTCTCCATCGAATGGATTTTCTATGTGTACAATTTCTACTCCAGCCTCTCTCAAAAAGGAAATGCCACTTTCATCTTTATAATGGTTGGCATATACCACGCGTTCAATTCCCGCTTGGAGCACCAATTTGCTACAATCCTTGCAAGGTGACAGGGTGAGATAAAGTGTTGCCCCTTGGCAATTGTGCGAAGATTTGGCCACTTTCAAAATGGCATTTGCCTCGGCGTGCAGCACATACCAATGGGTTTCTCCGTGCTCGTTTTCACAACAATTGTCGAAGCCACTTGGCGTGCCATTGTAACCATCCGAAATGATCATTCCCTCTTTCACAATGATTGCACCGACCGTTTTTCGCTTGCAATGCGACAACTCGGACCATGTTTGAGCCATTCTCAAATATGCTTTGTCGTAGCGAAGTTGTTTTGCTTGTTCCTTCATACTTTCTTGAGCGGCTAAGTTAACATTTATCGCAGTGACTATGGATTCGAATTCACTTATTTTAACGAATTGGGCATTGCGTCAATATTTAGTGCGTACTTTCGTTTATTCCTTATTGATTGATTCAGGTATGCGTAAGTTTACATTGTTTTTTTTCTTGTTACTTCTCCATTCTCAGGCTGTTTTTGGACAAAGCTCTGACTCCATTCGCATCGCAAAAGCCTTTACAAATGCACTGACGGATCCACAAAAAAAAGCGGATTATTTGAAGGAAGCACGACTGATCAAGCAGGTAAAAAAATCCGACTACATCAATGATGTTTATGCGTATTGGAATGCACGATATTTGGTGTTCAGCGGGCAGTATGACCTTGCGGAAAAAACGGTACAACAGCGCTTGAAGCAAAAAATCACGCCAACAGAAGCAGCGAAATTCTACAACATTTTGGGCGCAATCAGTTCCATGCGACAGGATTACAAAACGTCGATTTCATGGTACGAAAAAGCAACAGATGCCTTCGAAAAATCGGGCGATAAAAAGGGACGTGGACTGGTGAACAACAACATTGCCAATATCTTTTTTAGTCTTTCTGATTTTGAGTCCGCTTACAGCTATGCCAAAGAAGCTTACCGGGATTTGGAAGGCACAAATGACTCTACAAACATTCCCAATGTGCTCGGGGTTTTGAGTATCTCTGAAGCCAAGATTGGTCGCTACAACGACGCAACCAAACACGCAAATCAGACCTTGTCACTGTCAAAGCGTTACAACAATTTGGTGGGTGAATCGCTGGCTCATTTGGCCCTAGGTGAAATTGCGATGTCCAAAAAAAGACCCAAAGAAGCGGTGATGCATTACCAAAAAACGGATAGCATTGCGAGTAGCATTAACAATGGAAATTTCGTGCATCTTGCTCATGTTGGGCTGTTGAGCAATTACGCAGCTTTGAAAGACTATGTGAATGCAAAATTGGTGGGTGAAGCGGCCTTGGAAGAATTGAAATTTGTGCCGAATACAACAACCGAATACATCATTCGCAAGCACTTATCGGACGTGTATGCAGGATTGAACGATTTCAAATTGGCCTACCGGTTTCGACGCGAATCGGATTCTATATATAAACTGACTTCCAGCATTAAGAACAAGGAATTTATCAATGAATTGTTGATCCGTCACCAAACGTCGCGGAAAGAAAGTCAACTCAAAATCGAGCAAAAAGAGAATTTGGTCAAAGAGGCACAATTGACAAAACAGACGTGGTTTCTTTTCGCGCTTGGACTGATGTTGCTGCTTGCGGTGTTGATTTTCTTCAATTATAGAATTCGGCAACGCAACAAACTGAATACCTTGCGATCCAATCAGGACAAAGAATTGATGCGGGCATTGATTGATGGCGAGGAAAAAGAACGGGAGCGCATCGCGAATGAATTGCACGATGGATTGGCATCCGATCTCACGGGAATTCAGCTCATTTTGGGTCAGTCCAAAGAAACGATTCCGAATGGTGTACTCGATGCCTTGTCGCGCGTACACGGGCAAACACGTAGGATCTCGCACAACCTTTCGCCGCTTCATTTGGAAAATTTGGGACTGGTTCGCGCGCTGCGTACGTTCACGACGGAAAACACGACCGAGCGCACGAAGATTCACTTTTTTTCATCGCACGAAAGCATTCAATTGCAGCTGATGGAGCATGGAATCATAGTCTACCGAATGGCGCAAGAATTAATTCAAAATGCCTTAAAACACGCCGAGGCCAGCTCTATTTCTGTCCAGTTAATTCAACAGGAAAATCTCTTGACAATCCATGTGGAAGACGATGGAAAAGGCTTTGATCTGACCAAAATGGAATCGACTTTTGGGCTGATGAACATCAAAAAACACGTTGCATTATTGAATGGAGAGCTCTCGATTGACAGTCAGCCGGGAAATGGAACCGTTGTATTTATTTCAGTAGACATAGCATGAACATATTAGTTTCAGACGATCACCAATTGATCCTTGATGGAATAGGGACGTACATCAAAACGTGCTACCCCTCAAGTGAAGTCACTTTTGCGAAAACAAAATCGGCACTCATTGCGGCATTGAACACCGTCAAATATGACGTGCTCTTGCAAGATATTCGACTTGGAAATGATGATGCCCGCGAATTTATTAAGGACATTTTTCGCATTCAACCCACCATCAAAGTGATCATTGTTTCCACGCTTTTTGATGCCACAACGGTGAAAACCCTGCTCAATCAAGGTGCGCACGGCTATGTGATTAAAGTGGATGGACTCGAAGAAATTCACCAAGCGATCGAAGCTGTTTTGAGCGGAGAAATCTACTTGTCTTCAGCCCTTCAAAAACAACTGATTGATTCAAGTCTTTCTCCAGAATCTACTTCAGGAAAAGTCAATTTGACGGCACGCGAACACGAGGTGCTCAAAGCTATACTCGATGAAAAATCAACAAAAGTGATCGCCGAAAGTCTCTTCATTTCCGAAAAAACGGTGGAAGGATACCGCGCCAATTTATTCGTCAAATTTGATGTGAAAAACGTAGCCGGTTTGGTTAAAAAGGCAATCATTCAAGGATTTATGGATTGATCAGGGTTAACCCTTGGAAACATTTCTAGGTATTTCCCTGGTGAAATCCAATTGAAATGATTTACTTTTGTAGCTGAAATAAAAAGGTTGACATTATGGGTAAGATTGGTATTCACTTAGCAGTTCTTTTAAGCTCGTTTGTGTGCGTTCTCGCACTTAACACATCCACTGCACAAATTGGTCGTGAAATTCAACAACGACTTCAGCAACGCACCGTTCAAGCGGTTGATACGGCAGCAACTGATCACAAACGCCCAGGACGTGTCGAACCCGCGAAAAAACTCGATTCTTCACCAAGTGCTCCAGCAGATACCAGCAAAAACAAGGCAATGAGTATGCAAGATTTGTTTGGCGGAATGCAAAAAGCGACCTACGAATCGTCTTACACACTTACGCATGAGATGAAAGTGGAGATGCGCTCACAAGATAAGCCGAACAAGAAAGAAGAGATCACGAATATGAACATGTTCTACGGTGAAAACTGCACGATGTCTGTGGTGGTGGATGAGAAGGAAAAGGATCAGCCAAGAGGACTCATGGACTTCAAGAACAACACGACGATTATGTTGAATGACGAAGACATGACGGCAATGGCCATTTCGTTGAATGGACTTGGGAAATTTACGCAACAAAATCCTGAATCGACCACCGATGGTAGTGAGTATACCATTACCAAAACGGGGAACACGAAGACGATTGCAGGTTATCTCTGCGAAGAGGTGATCATGGAATCAGACGAATCGAAAATCAATGTGTGGTATACAGACGATCTTGAGTTGAACATGTCTCAAGTGATTGCAGATTCCCCACTTTTTGGTAAATCCAAGGGTGCACCTCAAACACCAGAAGATATGACCGGAACGATGTTGGAAATGATAATGGTGGAGAAAACAGGGAATCAAGGTCGTTACCATTACCTTGTAAAAGAGGTGATTGTTGCGGATACCGTTATTGATCTGAGCAAGTATAAGATGCAATAATTGAAGCGAGTTTTCTCGAAAGGGAGGGGTGTTGTTAGCTCATAAACCGATATCCAACCCCGCGAATGGATAAAAAGTGAACGGGGTTCTTCGGATCTTCCTCGAAAATTTTCCGGAAATTCAAAATGAAGTTGTCAATCGTGCGCGTGGTCGGAAATTGATCCTTCCCCCAAACGCGGTCCAAAATTTCTGATCGCGAAACGACCTCACCTTCGCGTTCCAAAAACAATTGAATCAACGCAACCTCTTTTTTCGTGAGCGATTGTTCTTCAGCGCCATTCGAAATGGTGTAGGTTTTAAAATTAATTTCCCACTTGCCAATTTGGGCCGATTCTAGCTCGGATTCATCCGAAAGGTGGTGGGTGAGTACAGCCACTCGCAATAAAAACTCTTCCAAATCAAAGGGTTTGGGCAAGTAGTCGTTGGCCCCTGCTTTCAACCCTTCGATGCGGTCGCTCGTGGTTCCTTTTGCCGACAAAAATAGAATGGGCGTGGTCGATTCCTTTCGAATTTGCTTACACAAATCAATTCCATTCACGTGAGGCAACATGACGTCCAGCACAAACAAGTCGAAATCAATTGATGCTCTAAACTGTTCTTGTGCCTGTTTTCCGTCACGAAAAGTGGTTACCTCAAATCCCTCCAATTCCAAATTTAGTTGAATCATTTCAACCAAACTCGGTTCATCTTCCACCAAACAAATGCGCTTCATTCCCATCCTTTTTCAGTTCAAAAATACACTTTCGAACCGTTTTACGTCCAAATATGCATAATTCACGTGTGAATCATTTTCGCGAATCGTGGAAAACTATACCGATTTTTTGAAGGCGTGCAGGAAAAATGCAGTACTTTTGCGCTTTCTTTTTTATATCAAATGTCAACAATTATGACCCAGCGAAAAGCCATTCAATCAGCACTTATTTCAGTTTATGACAAAAGCGGATTGGAACCGATCGTAAAGCAACTTCATGCCAACGGGGTGACCATTTATTCAACGGGTGGAACACAAGCATTCATTGAAGGATTCAACATACCAGTGGTTCGAGTAGAAGATTTAACCTCCTATCCTTCCATCCTTGGGGGGCGCGTAAAAACCTTGCATCCAAAGGTGTTTGGGGGAATTTTGAACCGTCGTAATCACGAAGGTGATCAACAACAAATTGCTGAATTTGAAATTCCAGAAATTGACCTTGTAATCGTGGACTTGTATCCATTTGAAGACACTGTTGCGTCTGGTGCAACGCATGAAGACATCATTGAAAAAATTGATATTGGTGGCATTTCATTGATCCGTGCTGCGGCTAAAAATTATACCGATGTTGTCATCATTCCATCTCAAGCACAGTACGCGCCTTTCTTGGAAATTATTGAGGCACATGCGTGTCAAACAAGTTTGGAGGAACGCACACTCTTCGCACGCGACGCATTCGATGTTTCATCGCACTACGACACGCACATTTTCAACTATTTCAACCAAGGAGAAAAAGACATTTTTAAACAAAGCATTTCCAACGCGCAGGTCCTACGCTATGGAGAAAATCCGCATCAAAAAGGAATTTTCCACGGCGATATGGAGGCACTTTTCGATAAATTGCACGGGAAAGAGCTTTCTTACAACAACTTATTGGATGTTGACGCGGCGGTAAATTTGATGGAAGAATTTAAGCACGAGGATCCAACTTTCGCGATTTTGAAACACAACAATGCGTGTGGACTTTCAACCCGCACAACCATCGCACAAGCGTATTTGGACGCTCTAGCGGCGGACCCAGTGAGCGCATTTGGGGGGATTTTGATCGCCAATCGAGAAATTGACATGGCATGTGCGATTGAAGTGAATGAGCTGTTTTGCGAAGTGGTGATTGCACCGAGCTATGCTCATGATGCCCTTGAATTGCTGAAAAGCAAAAAGAATAGAATTATTTTGGTTCAAAAACAGGTTGAGTTGCCAAAACGTCAATTTAGAACTTTGTTGAATGGAGTCTTGGAGCAAGACAAAGATTACAAAACAGAAGTGGCTGCCGACCTGGAAACGCGGACAATCACCTCTCCAACCGAGGAACAAATTTCGGATTTATTGTTTGCCAATAAATTGGTGAAGCACACGAAATCCAACACGATTGTGCTCGCGAAAGGGAAACAGCTCTTGGCGAGTGGTACAGGACAAACTTCACGCGTGGATGCATTGAATCAAGCCATTCATAAAGCTCAGACCTTTCAATTTGATTTGAACGGAGCCGTCATGGCGTCGGATGCGTTTTTCCCATTTCCAGATTGCGTGGAGATTGCGGGCAACGTCGGAATCAACGCTGTGATTCAACCTGGCGGGTCAATTAAAGACGATTTGTCGGTGGATTATTGCAACAAACATGGAATTTCGATGGTTTTTTCAGGAAATCGACATTTTAAACATTAAAATAGAACCTTTTTCCAATATTTCAGTATACCTTCGAAGGTGAAATTTAGAGTTGTTGGAATTCAACCAACTGAGAGGACAAAAAAATGGGATTATTTAGCTTTTTAACGCAAGAGATTGCGATCGATTTGGGAACGGCAAACACACTCATTATCATGAACGATAAGGTTGTGGTAGATGAGCCATCAATCGTTGCCAAAGATATTCAAACTGGAAAAGTTGTTGCGATTGGAAAAAAAGCACAACAGATGCACGGTAAAACACATAAGTTGATCGAAACGGTT
Source organism: Crocinitomicaceae bacterium (assembly GCA_041303175.1). Lineage (GTDB taxonomy): Bacteria > Bacteroidota > Bacteroidia > Flavobacteriales_D > Crocinitomicaceae > UBA4466. The sequence continues at coordinate 8,358 of JBFYPU010000029.1, forward strand.
CGTCCGCTTCGCGACGGTGTGATTGCCGATTTCCAAGCTGCTGAACAGATGATTCGTGGAATGATCAAAATGATCAACCCAGGAAAACGAATGTTTACGCCATCACTTCGTATGGTGATTTGTATTCCATCGGGGATTACAGAGGTGGAAAAACGCGCGGTTCGCGACTCGGCTGAACACGCTGGAGCAAAAGAAGTGTATTTGATTCATGAACCAATGGCTGCGGCAATCGGGATTGGAATCGACGTGGAAGAGCCAATGGGAAACATGATCATCGACATCGGTGGAGGTACCTCAGAAATTGCCGTGATCGCTTTAGGTGGAATCGTGTGTGACAAATCCATTCGCGTTGCGGGAGATGATTTCACCAAAGACATTGAAGAATACATGCGCCGTCAACACAACATCTTGGTTGGTGAGCGAACAGCAGAAGAAATAAAAATCAACGTAGGTGCGGCCTTGCCAGAATTGGACAATGCGCCGGAAGATTATGCGGTACAAGGGCGCGATCTGATGACAGGAATTCCAAAGGAAATCATCATTTCATACACCGAAGTGGCTCACGCGCTTGACAAAACAATCTCAAAAATCGAAGAAGCAATTTTAAGTGCCTTGGAGATGACACCACCCGAGCTTTCGGCGGATATTTTCAAAACAGGTATCTACCTCGCTGGAGGAGGATCCATGTTGCGCGGTTTGGACAAACGAATTTCACACAAAACAAAATTGCCTGTTCACATTGCTGAAGACCCACTTCGCGCAGTGGCACGTGGTACAGCGATTTGCTTGAAAAACCTTGATCGTTTCCAATTCTTGATTAGAGATTAAAGGGAATAGACTCACTTCGTGGCTGCTAGCGCGGTAGCTACGCTGCTGCCTACGGCGGTGTTGGAGCGTTGATTATTCGAAAATCGGAGATTAGATGATCAGTCGATCTAACCTCCAATACTACTTCCCGTTCATGCAATACATAGCCCTAACGTGAAAAATCGTTCCGTCTTCGCGTAAGACAAACATTCCCTATATTTGAGGCACTTATAAAAACAATTCATATGAAGAATATTCTATTACTGATCGGCATTGTATTCGTTCAGTTGACAGTTACTGCACAAGCCAAATTTCAGGGAACCATCAAATACAGCTTTGAAATTTCTGGCGAAGGTGCTGAAGTCTATGGTTTAATGATGCCTACAGGCATGACCTTGATCACTTCCAAATTCGGTTCTCGATTTGGTTTTGAGGGGGGAATGATGGGAGAAATGATGGAGGAAATTGTCTACAACACGAAGAAAAAGAAATCCTATTCGATCAATGTAGATGAGAAGACCGCTACTGAACTACCTGCTGACGAAGAAGCGGCAAAACCAGAAACTACCGTTACCAAAGAGGATGAAATCATTACAATTCTTGGGCACGCTTGTCAAAAATACCTCGTCACAACAATGCAAGACGGCGTCGAATCTACACAGTATCTTTGGGCGACCAACGAAATTTCGATTTACGAATCTGGAAACAGTGCTTCCATGGCCACCGGTGGTGACGCAAAAATTGAAGGCTTTCCAATGAAAGTAATGTCAGAACAAGAGGGAATGACCGTGATCATTATGGTCACTGAATTGACTCCGGGATCACCGAGCAAGAAGCTTTTTTCCGTTCCGAAAGACTACACACTGGAGTCGAATGGTTCCGGAATATAAATTACATCTTACATACAAAACAAAGGCCGGTGAAGTTCATCGGCTTTTTTGTGGACAGAAAAAACACACCGCGAAAATCCTATAATCCAAGGGTTCGAGGTAAAGGTAAAATGTAAACGTTATTTGGACATTATGTATGCTGCAGGACGACATTGCATATAATCCAATGACCCAAATGCATCTAAAGAATCAAATAAATGCCCGTGCTAATTTGGACCGCGGAAAGGTGGACATTCAAAATCGTGAGGTAGTACTTAGCGAATTTTTGGCTCGGATGATCCATCGATCCAATATTCCAATAATCTAACACCCCGTAGGCGGCAGCGCTAGCCACCGCGCTAGCATCCCCGCGCTGCATTGAGCTAGCCGAAATGAAGTGAATCCAACCTCCAATCCTACTTCCCCTCCTTCCGAAAAACAAATCCACTATAAAAGATCGTTCCGTCTTCGCGCAAGACAAACGTTTCCCCGCATCCGCGCCCAACTCCAGTGGTGATCAACACCTTTTCAGAATCGTTGAACGCATAGTAATCCTGAGCAATTCCAACATCTTTTCCACCCAAAGACATCAGCATAAGTCCATCTTTCTCGCTCACATCAAGGGTTAAGTTGGCGAAAACCAGATCCAACTTTGCGCATTCCTCACATGGCACCGCGTTCTGCACGGTGTATTTTCCTTCCGCGGCTTTCCAAGAATCAGAAACTACGTTTGTTTCCAACTTTTTACCAATAAATTGTTCCCCGTTGTTTTGACTGTTGCGTCCCTTCAGATAAACCGTTCCGTCCAGTTTTTCAAAAATAATCGATTGATCTTTAATTTTTATTGGAATGAATCCCAATAGCATCACTTTCATTGAATAGCTGGCCTCATCTTGCTTTTTAGCAACGATCTTAATCGGACCTTGCTTGAATTTGAATTTGTCTTCATTCTGGATGTCAGTGATACCGCTCATGATGCTATATTTTCCCGGTTCAAAATCATTTTTCGGACTTGTTAGCAAGGGTTTTGGGGTCGCTTTGAGGCTCGCTTTTTGCGTCGATTTTAGGTAGATCCGCAGCAACTTTTCACCCGCGTTGATGCGATTTCCGTTACTTGAATTCGTCAACACAACCACACCGATTCCCAATTCTGGAATGTATTTCATGTCCGCATGAAAGGTGAACGTATCTCCGCCATGCCCGATTACGTTTACGGTAGAACTGTCTTCGTCAACTTTGTAGGTGTATTGACCCGCATACAAACCGTAGCCAAAATTCGCCTCTTCTTGTAGCACCAAATCCGCTGTTTGCTTCTTTTCCATTTCCAAAATCGAGAGAGAATCGAGAATCACCTTTCCGTTAAATGTCCCGCGGTTGAGAAACATCATCAAATAGTTCGACATGTCTTCCACATTACTGTGAATCAAACCTGCGGCCACATCGGTGATCAGCGGTTCAACAATGACCCTATCTTTCACATAGGAAAACGGCGTCGTTTGATTTCCGGTAGGGTGCACAAAGGACGCAAACATGTTGAGTGGCGTGAAAATGGACTGACTCACATAATCATCATAACTCATTCCTGATTTTCGGGCAATCACCTCGCCCAGCATGCCGTATCCCAAATTGGAGTAGGAATGCGTATACCCATTTTTGAAACTCGCTTTCATTTGGTTCACCTGTTCAAAATACCAATCCATGCTCTCTGGATTTTCAGTGAAAAACCCATTCATCACGTCTGAAGGTAAACCTGCCGTGTGCGATAGCATTTGACCAAGAACGATGGGATGCGGCTCATTTTTTTGAAAACCAATGTTGAATTCTGGAAGGTGCACTTTCAATTCATCCTTCACCGAAAGTTTCCCCTCGTTTTGCAATTGCAGGATCGAGATCGCCGTGAAGGATTTTGTGACTGACCCAATTCGATAGATCGTTTTTGACGAAGCCGGAATTTGATGTTCCAGCTCTTCGAAACCATAACCTTTCGCGTAAACGATTTTCCCATTGTCGACAATGGCTAAACTTAGCCCAGTCACCTTATTCTTTTCGAGGAGGGAAATGTAGGTACTATCAATTGTTTTTTTGGTAATCGAATCGAGTGCATTGATTTCTTGCGCTGCGGCAGTCAAGCTGATAACACAAGCCAAAATGGAAATAGATAATGAACGCATAGTTGGTTTTTTGACCTGTAATGTAAGAACTATTCAAAGTAACATCAAGTGAAATTTATGCTTCTTGCTGAAAATTGAACTTGTATCGGTAAATTTTCTCGCAATCCGCCGATGAGGTAATGAACATTTCTTCCAATTCAGCAATGATCAATCCGCGAAGTTCATCTGATCCTTCAGCACCAATAATTTCAATTTCCCCGTTCACGATTCTGAACTTCACGATCACAAAATTCTTTGCCGAATTCGATAAATCCACTTTGCTGATATCTACCTTCAATTTTCGGTTGATTTCTTTGAACAATTTTGGATTGTCGCCCGCGAAACTTGCGCTGATGCTTACTAAACTCAATGCGATAACTGCTACTAACTTTTTCATGTCTTTGATTTTTAGATGTTTGTAATCGTTAGACTTTTGAGCGCGAATTAAGTTACAGCAACTTGTCGGCAAATCCATGAATGGAAAATTGATCCGTATGAATGGTGCATGCGTCGGATAACATACTTGTTTCTGTGTAAGCATTAAAATCCAAATCGTCAGAATCTCGACTTGAAATGAGTTGTATGGTCCGATTTACAGCCCAAGACATTCATCTCCTTTCGCCTTTTTCGCTATCTTTGAAGCACGTTAAACGCTATAAACAGCACTCAATGTCATACCAGAATACCCTGGAGTTTGCCAAAGAAATGGATCAAAAGGATCCACTCAGATCATTCCGCGATCAATTTTATTTCCCGACGTTCCATCACGAAGAGGTTGTCTATTTCACAGGAAATTCCCTCGGATTGCAGCCCAAAACAACGGCTTCCTACATTCAAGAAGAATTGGATGCTTGGGCAAAATATGGCGTTGAAGGACATTTCTTGGCGAAAAAACCCTGGTTTGCGTACCACGAAGAATTGACGCAAAAAACGGCGAATATCGTCGGAGCGAAGCCTGAAGAAGTAGTAGTGATGCATTCCTTGACAACGAATTTACACTTATTGATGGTCTCTTTTTATCGACCTGAAGGAAAACGAACCAAAATTATTTGTGAAGCAAAAGCATTCCCGAGTGATGCGTATGCGCTTGAATCTCAAGTGAAATTTCACGGACTGGATGTAACACAAAATTTGGTAGAAGTAGCCCCACGTGAAGGTGAACACTTGATTCGAGAAGAAGATATCTTGGACGCTATTTCAACGGTGGGTGATGAACTCGCACTCATCATGATTGGAGGTGTGAATTACTACACAGGTCAATTGTTCGACATGCAAAAAATCACCGCAGCTGGTCATGCCGTAGGCGCAATGGTTGGTTGGGATTTGGCGCACGCCGCTGGGAACATCAACTTAAAACTCCACGATTGGGGCGTAGATTTCGCTGCATGGTGTGGGTATAAATATTTGAATTCATCGCCAGGAGGCGTCTCTGGAATGTTTGTGCACGAGCGCCATGCCGATAAACCTGAACTTCCACGTTTTGCGGGATGGTGGGGCTACGACAAAGAAACGCGCTTTCAAATGGAACCAGGATTCAAACCGATGTATGGTGCAGAAGGGTGGCAATTGAGCAACGCGCCCGTTTTAGGAATGGCGGCACATTTGGCATCATTGGACATTTTTGAAGCGGCAGGAATGGAACGAATTGGTGCGAAACGCGATAAAATGACCGGATTTCTAGAAGCCGTAATTCTCGATATATCTGGGAGAAATGCCGATCGATGTTCATTGGAAATCATCACCCCAAACGATAAAAAATACCGTGGTGCACAACTATCAATTGTTGCTCACGGCCAAGGAAAAGCACTTTTTGATGCCCTCTCGGAACAAGGGGTGATCGCCGATTGGAGAGAACCAAACGTGATTCGTGTTGCACCCGCTCCGCTTTACAATTCATTTGAAGATTGTTACCGTTTTGGTGCTTGCTTGGAGAAGGCTATCCAATAAAGATTGTGTAATTTTAGAACAACGCATAAGGAAGAACATGTACGAAAAAGAAGCCATACAACTTTTGATGAAAGCGAAGTATTCGGGTGCTATGCCCGACACGTCGACATACTTAAATTTGGTGATTCAGGCCAGTGTTGTGTTGGTTGGCGGAATTATTATGTGGCGAATGAGCGCACGTTATCACAAGAAAAAAGTGGCATCAAGGGAGCGAAATCCCTACTTTGAATCGACATATTCCCGTAATTGGAAAAGAAAATAACTATGACTCAGGAAAAAAGTGCAATCATCGTTGGAGCAGGTTTAGTAGGTTCACTGTGGGCGGTTTACCTCTCAAAAGCGGGTTACACCGTTCGGATTTATGAACGTCGATCCGATATTCGTAAGGCGGAAATTTCTGCTGGAAAATCCATCAACTTGGCACTTTCGGTTCGCGGTTGGACAGCACTCGATGCCGTAGGTGTTGGGGATAAAATCAGAGATTTAGCTATTCCAATGTACGGACGCATCATGCACAGCGAGGAAGGCGAACTTTCCTATCAACCCTATGGCGAGGAAGGACAAGCAATTTATTCCATCTCGCGCGGTGGCGTAAATGCCCGCATGATGGACATTGCCGAAACGGAAGGAAATGCTATGATTCACTACCAGCATCAATGCATAGGTGTCGATTTAGCAGCAGGCCGGGTCCGATTTGAAAATCTGTTGACCAAAGAAATTGTGGAAGATCAGGCGGATGTTGTCTTTGCCTGCGATGGTGCTTTTTCAGCCATTCGCTACCTGGGCATGCAAAAATTGGATCGCTTCGATTACTCGCAAGACTTCATCGACGACGGTTACCGCGAAATTTTGTTGCCGGCGAATCCAGATGGTTCCTACCGAATGGATAAGAATGCCTTGCACATTTGGCCGCGAGGTCGCTTCATGTTGATTGCCTTGGCAAACGAAGACGGGTCGTTCACGTGTACACTTTTCATGCCTCACGATGGCGGCGAAAATTCATTCAGTTCACTCAATTCGAAAGAAAAAGTAGACAATTTTTTCAAAGAGACCTTCCCTGATTTCTACGCTATGATGCCCGAAATTGCTGACGCTTGGGAAGATCATCCCTTATCGTCATTGGCAATTATGCGCTCCTTTCCTTGGCACCACGGAAAAATCGCGATGATGGGCGATGCAGCACACGCAACGGTTCCATTTTACGGTCAAGGCATGAACGCCGGGTTTGAAGATTGCACTGTGATGTGGCGATTGATGCAAAAACACAACGAAGATTGGGACAAGGTGTTTGATGAATACAGCCGTGAGCGCAAACCAGATGGCGATGCTTTGCAAGATTTGTCCTTGTTCAACTACCACGTCATGCGTGATTTTGTCGCCGACCCCATGTTCCTCCTTCGAAAAAAGATTGAAGCGAAGTTCTCAAAATTGTACCCAGATAAATGGTTGCCGTTATATTCGCAAGTAACATTTAGCAACATCCGATACAGCGAGGCGATTGCCAATGGTAATGCGCAAAGTAAAATCATGGATGAAATTATGGATCAGCCGAACATCACAGAAATTTGGGACACGCCCGAAATTATGAATCAAATAGCAGAAAAATTATGAAGTATATCCTCACACTCGTCGTGCTTGGAATGGCCGGTTCCTTCTTCGCACAAAAAGACTTCACGCCAAGCAATCGAAAAAAAGCATTTGGAACGATGGATAGACGCAATTTGCGCCTAACAGGACTTCAAGTTGAATTGGGTCCAGCCTACACCTTTACATCGTTGAAAACCATTGATGGCGATTTCAACAATGGCGGATCGCGCGGAAATTTTGAAATCGATCCAAAAGGTCGGTTCGGCGGCTATGTTGACATCGGTTTGGCACATTACCTCAAAAATCCAATTGCCATTGGCAGCCCAGAAAAGAAACAAGTTGTCTTGTTTAACATGATGGATTGGGGACTAGGGTTCAAATACATTGGTGGAAAGGAAAAAACGACGGTGAATTATACGGATATCGGAGGAAACACCATTAGCAGCGAGGAACAATTGGACAAATTCTTCAATGGATACTTGACCGCTCGCTTCAGTCTTCACCGCTCCTTCACACCCAAAAAATGGGAAAAATTCTTCTTCGACACACACATTGGTTTTAACTTTGATTACCGCTTGATCACTGCCGATCAAGAGTCGAATTACCACACGAATTACGTTGAACCCTATTCACCAGATATCCAATACCACAAGCCACTTGTAGCACAAATGCACCTTGGAGGAGGCATTGGTTTTAAAGCTCGAAAAGGAACGAACTTGTTTCTTGGATTGCGGGCTCCAGTGCTCGGAATCTACGAATGGAACAAAGCAAATCCAGCTCAAGCGTGGTATTCATCCAATTATTTTCCCGTGTTTGTGCACCTGAAAATGATCAACCTCTTTCAAAAACGAAGCAAAGGTTCGTGTAATGGCGCGGAGGCAACAGATGAAGATCGCAAGAAGAACGAAGAGTTTATGCAGGGGAATTGATTCGGGACTCGGCCTTCGGGACTCGGCCTTCGGGTTTCGGGTTTCGGGCTTCGAGAGCCTCAGCCCTCGGATATAATTTCTAATAATTAGGAAGAGCGGACACTGAGGCACTCGAAGTGTCCGCTCTGAACTGAACTCAAAAAAACTAAACAACAATGAAAAAAATATTTCACCTTTCGTCCTGTTCCACCAACGCTCGGATTTTGAAACAAATCAACCCAGGAGCGGACGTCGTTTTGCAAGACATCAAGCAAGATGGAATCGACGCAGCCACCCTCGATTGGTTGAAGGAAAAAGTGGGTTCGTATGAAGCACTTTTTTCGAAGAAAGCCATGAAATACCGCTCCATGGGCTTACACGAAATGAAGCTGACGGAAGCCGATTACCGAAAATACATGCTCGAGGAATACACGTTTTTGAAGCGTCCGTTTATGATCAATGGTGAAGAAGTGTTCATCGGGAATGCCAAAAGCACCGTGGAAGCGGCCGTGAAATCCTTTAATTAAGCGGCGTGAACAACATTCTTCGCGCCCACATTGCTCTTTTTGCGGTGAATGCTTTGTATGGCGCGAGTCACGTGATAGCCAAAGGCATCATGCCCGAGTACCTTTCGCCAAATGTATTGGTCTTCTTTCGTATTCTAGGTGCCACCGCCTTATTTTGGCTCATCAAACTGCTCTTTGTCAAGGAGCGCGTGGCCCGAAAAGATTTGCTTTTGCTTGCAATTTGTGGTGCGTGTGGAGTAGCGGTCAATCAGTTGTTTTTTATTCATGGCCTTAGCCTAACGTCTTCCATCAACACGGGAATTATCATGCCACTGACGCCCATACTCGTGGTGATTTTGTCCTTCTTTTTGATCAAAGAACGGATCACATGGCAAAAATCTTTGGGAATCCTCATTGGTGCAACCGGGGCCATTCTGCTGACCTTGGCAGGTGGATCAGGCACTGGCGATTCGTTCATCGGTGACCTTTTCATTATCATCAATGCGACAAGCTATGCTGTTTATATGGTGATCGTGAAGCCACTGATGCATAGGTATAAACCGCTCACGGTCATCACTTATGTCTTCTCTTTCGGATTGCTCTATGTTCTGCTCTACCCACCCACATTGATGGATCTTGTGGCAACAGATTTCGAACGAATTCCAATGGATGTTGTGCTAAAAATCACCTTTGTGATTGTGGGTGTAACCTTTTTGACCTATTTACTCACGGTATACGGATTAAAGTACTTAAGCCCATCCGTATCGAGTGCCTACATTTATCTCCAGCCCGTTTTAGTGATGGTATTTGCCGTCCTTTTTGGCATGTGGGGAATTTCCGAGGACTACACCGGCTCTATCACATGGGAGAAAGTGGCTTACATGCTCATCATTTTTCTTGGCGTTTTCTTGGCTTCTTCTGGAAGTTTTAGAAAGGAGAAAAGTTAACAATCACCTCTCGGCAATCATCTAACTCCCCAATGCTTCAATGCACCGCTCTCGGATCGACCAAAGTGTTTCGATCGGGATGCTTGGATGGTGAACTGCGCACCACTTTTTTATGAAATCTCTGTGATAATTTACTTTGAAGTCAACAACTTGTTCGGGCGTAATGATTTGCTCCTCTAGGATCTCTGCTTCGAACTTGTCGTGACTGGAAGTCATGGTGGTGACGTCTATATTATCTCCTTCGAAACGAATGTAACAATGGGCTTCAGGTAGATAATCGAGGTGGAATTCTTTTAAAACGGCTCCCACTTTGGAAGTATTGCTTTCGTTCATTTTGTACATACAGAGCACCAATTCAACACTTGGAATGGCGTTTAAATCAGCGACCATTTTCAAAAAAGCGTGTTTGGAGCTACAACTTCCCTTTCTTTCATACCAGACCAAGTTGAAATCTGCGCGATTCGCATTTCTTCCGTAGTGAAAGGTTCTGACGCACCGAATCAAATCTTCCCAAGAAACGACACCGGATTCAACAATGTCAATGGTCAACGGATCATTTGAATTGAGCTGAATACCCATATCGAGTTAAAACAATCCGCCTTGTGTCCAACCTTTGTCGCGCCCTAAATGTTTGTAGGCTTTTTCGGTCACCTTTCTTCCTCTCGGCGTACGCATCATGAAGCCTTCTTGAATCAAAAAGGGTTCATAGACTTCTTCCAGCGTACCGGCATTTTCCCCAATCGCCGTAGCAATCGTCGTAATTCCAACTGGCCCGCCACCAAATTTATCAATGATGGTCAACAGGATTTTATTGTCCATTTCATCCAAACCGTATTGATCCACATTCAATGCTTCGAGCGCGTAATTCGTGATATCGAGCGTGATTGTTCCATCTCCTTTTATTTGTGCAAAATCCCGCACGCGACGCAAAAGCGAATTGGCAATACGCGGTGTTCCTCTACTTCTGCTTGCAATTTGGTAGGCTGCTTCTTCCTTGATAGCAATGGCTAAGAGACTTGAAGAGCGCTCAACAATTAGTGTCAGCGTTTTGGCGTCGTAGTATTCCAATCGAGAATTGATGCCAAACCGCGCCCGCAAGGGTGATGTCAATAGGCCTGAACGCGTCGTCGCGCCAATGAGTGTGAAGGGATTTAATTCAATTTGTACCGTTCTGGCATTGGGACCACTGTCGATCATGATATCAATGCAATAATCCTCCATCGCGGAGTATAAATATTCTTCAATCACAGGGCTTAAGCGGTGAATTTCATCAATAAACAGCACATCGCCACGGTCCAGATTTGTAAGTAAACCAGCGAGATCCCCAGGTTTATCAAGCACAGGGCCACTGGTAATTTTACAATTCACGCCCAACTCATTGGCAATAATATTGGCCAAGGTTGTTTTCCCTAATCCTGGAGGGCCATGCAGGAGCACGTGATCCAACGGTTCATTGCGCAACGTAGCTGCCTCCACAAAAACGCGCAGATTGGCTACCACTTTCGGTTGACCCGCAAAATCTTCCAAACGCTTGGGACGCAATACCTTATCGTAGTCCTGTTCGCCGGCCTGTTCTGCTTCTTCTCTGTAATCAAATGAATCGTCCACTGTATCGTTGTGCAAAATGAATCCCTTTGTGAAAGGTGAGTAAAGGTAATAATTGATTTTGGATTAGTGGCTCGAGTTGGTTTGAAACACGTGCTCTTTCACTGCCAGGTATTCCGAATGATCGCGAAGTGAATGTGACTTTCCGGTAGATATTTGTGACCAAATGAATTATAGACCCAAAAAAAATCCCGCCTATCGAATGATAAACGGGACTTTCACTAATTTTTTTGAGTTGCTTAATGCTCCTCCTCGCCTGGTGCCAATGGAACCGTTTGCGGAATAAAGTCACTATCTGCTCCTGGTTTGGAGTAATCATATGGCCATCTGTGAACCGTTGGCAATTCGCCTGGCCAGTTTCCATGGATATGTTCCACTGGCGTTGTCCATTCCAAGGTATTTGATTGCCATGGATTTTGAACCGACTTTGGACCTCTGAAAATACTGTAGAAGAAGTTGAATAAGAACACCAATTGTCCGAGTGCAGCAATAATTGCAAACACGGTAATAATCACATTCAAGTCCATCATTTGATTGTAGGAATCAATGTCATTTTCACCATAGACGCTGTAATCATAGTAACGACGCGGTGCCCCAGCCAATCCCACAAAGTGCATCGGGAAGAATACGCCGTACGCTCCAACAATTGTGATCCAGAAGTGGATGTAGCCCAATTTCTTGTTCATCATCTTTCCATACATTTTTGGGAACCAGTGGTAGACTCCAGCAAACATACCGAAGACAGCCGAAAGTCCCATTACAACGTGGAAGTGCGCCACAACGAAATAGGTATCATGTGTAGTAATGTCGAGTGCGGCATCCGCCAAGATGATTCCAGTCACCCCACCTGTGATGAACGTTGAAACCAAACCAATTGCGAACAACATCGCAGGTGTGAAAACAATCGATCCTTTCCAAAGCGTTGTAATGTAGTTGAATACTTTCACGGCCGATGGAATCGCGATCAAGAGTGTTGTAAAGACGAATACACTTCCAAGGAACGGATTCATTCCAGTAACGAACATGTGGTGCGCCCAAACGATGAACGAAAGGAAACCAATTGCGAGAATCGAACCAATCATGGCACGGTATCCAAAAATCGGTTTACGCGAATTCGTTGAAATTATTTCCGAAGAAAGTCCAAGTGCCGGCAAGAGTACGATATATACCTCAGGGTGACCCAAGAACCAGAATAAATGCTGATACAAAATTGGTGATCCACCATGGTTCGTGAGCATTTCACCTTGAACAATAATGTCTGAAAGGTAGAAACTCGTACCTGCCAAACGGTCCATCATCAACAACAAGGCTGCTGACAAAAGAACTGGGAACGAAAGTACACCAAGCACTGCAGTTACGAAGAACGCCCAAATTGTCAAAGGCATACGCGTCATAGACATTCCTTTTGTGCGGAGGTTCAAAATTGTTACGATATAGTTCAACGAACCAATCAAAGACGATGCGATGAAGACTGTCATTGACGCCAACCAAAGGGTCATTCCTAATCCCGAACCGCTAATTGCCTGTGGTAGTGCGGAAAGTGGCGGGTAGATTGTCCATCCTGCCATTGCCGGACCTGTTTCAATGAACAAGGAGAAGAACATTAAGGCAGATGAAATAAAGAAGAACCAATAAGAGAGCATGTTCAAGAATCCTGAAGCCATGTCTCGAGCTCCCAATTGCAACGGAATCAAAAGGTTGGAGAACGTTCCTGACAATCCTCCCGTCAACAGGAAGAAGACCATGATGGTTCCGTGAATGGTGACCAAACCGAGATACATATCTTCGGAAAGTACACCACCTGGTGCCCATTGTTCACCTAAAAAGAACGACAAGAAGTCTGAACTTTCACCTGGCCAAGCCAATTGGATTCGGAACAATATTGACAACAACATTGCCACTACGCCCATGAATACAGCAGTCATCAAGAACTGCTTTCCGATCATTTTGTGATCTTGGCTAAAAATATATTTGGATACGAAACTCTCCTCATGGTGTCCATGATCGTCGTGATGTCCGTGTGCTTCGTGTGCTACTGCAGCCATTCTATCCTAATTTTAATTATTTCTGAATCAATTACTATTTAACTCCTTCTGGAAGCACTGCAACCATTTGCAAGCTATCCGCTCCAACAGGAATGTCTTCGGTTCCGTCAGTTGGCTCCGCAGGTGCTTCTGCAACTTTGTGGAACGTGTGGTGGAATGTTGCTGGCTCTACTTCCCACGATCCATCTGCTGCCTTCTTACCATTCATTTTCAAATTCGCCCACTCATCGTACGCTTTTTTCTCCAAAACGACAATGATCATTTTCATCTTGTAGTGTGATCCTCCACAAATCTTGTTGCAGTACAATACATAGTCAAAATCCGGAACACCGCGCGATTCACGCATATCGGCCGTCGTTTTGTCCGGCGTAAATTTGAAGCGTGTTGTTGTTCCCGGTACCGTGTTCATTTGAGCACGGAAGTGAGGGAAATAAGCTGAGTGAATTACGTCTTTCGAACGGAAGTTGAACTCATATTCTTGCCCTTTGCAAAGGTACAAGGTGTCTTTAACAATAAAATCATCCCAAGCGAGCGTGTCATTTTTCGCATCGTGTTTCTGCTGCATTTGGTGAAGCAAACGGATCAGTTTTTCCTTGTTTCCAAGGTCTTTTTTCATCGCAGCTGCATCTTCTGGAACAAGCATGATGCTTCGATCGTTTAATTTACTCTCCAATAGATCAATTCCTTTGGCTCCTGATTGCATTGAATCAATTGCCATTTGAATCGACTCTGTCGTCATTAATGCCAATTCGTTTTTCGCATCCTCGGTCAATTTGTAATCAAATTTTCCAAGTTTATTGTCTTTTCCAGAATAACGTGCTGTCCAATCAAATTGCTTTGAGAAGAGCTCGATTACTACTGCTTCATCTGGTGCTTCATCCGTTACATCATTCCAACTTCTCAAACCAAAGATGATGATTACCGCCAAAACGATTGCCGGGATCACCGTCCAAACCATCTCCAACTTATTGTTGTGCGGATAGTAGAATGCTGGTACACCTGGCTTTTTCACATATTTGAACGCAAACCAGAACAACAAAAAGTTTGTCAAGAAAAATACGAAAATGATGATGACAAAGTTGACATTCAACAACCAATCCAACTCATGACCGTGCACAGAAGCCGCTTCACCGCGACCGACCCATCCGTATTCCAACATGAGCCAGATAAATCCTCCAAAAAGGACTATCATAAAAATGAGCATTAATCCTGCATTGAGGCGGTTGTCTTTTCTGGTGATATCATGCTCACCTTCATTCCGCAATTTTGAGGACAATTCATACAAACGCATCAACTGCGCGGCTGCAATAATTCCAAGAACTATGACTAATAATATGATCAATTTCGTTACCATCTTCGTCTGTTATCTTTCAGTAGTAAAATTGTTAAATCTCATGATGAATACTTTCATCAAGGAATGGGTGATTTATTGGTGTTAATGGTGCTTTAGTGAGGTTGGTTAACACAACACGTATAAACAATCCGAGGAAGGCTACTGCCATACCAATTTCCATAAATCCAATACTTGCACTTGCGCCCATGGATCCACCCGAAACCATGATGTAAACGTCTAACCAGTGACCAACCACGATGATCAATCCAACAAAGAGTAGGATTCCAGCATTTCGTTTTGCGTCTCTGGACATCAAAATCAACATCGGGAATGCAAAGTTGATGAAGAACATACCGAAGTACATCAATTGGTACTCTTCAATTCGTTGAACGTAATAGATCGCTTCCTCACCAATGTTCGCATACCAAATCAACATGAATTGCGAGAAGAACATATACGACCACAAGAAAGATGTTGCAAAGGTCCATTTCCCAATGTCGTGGATATGACTGTCATTTACCTTTGGTAAGTAACCTTGTTTCTTCAAGTACAATACGAGCATTACCAATACCGTCATTGTTGTACACCACATCCCTGCGAATGTGTACCATCCAAACAATGTTGAGAACCAGTGCACATCGATTGACATGATCCAATCCCATACAGATGTTGAACTAAATACAGAGAAGAATACCAAGAAAAGTGCACCTTGACGGTAATTTTTGAAGTGAATTTCAGTTCCACCTACACGATCTTCTTCCAATGAGCGCATTCTGAATCCTCGGTAAAACCACCAGTACGTGAGGAGGTACAATAAGGTTCTAATCCAGAAGAAAAGTTTGTTCAAATAGGATGATTTACCGTCGATGATTTCATCGTAGTGGTGATTACCAACCGTAGTGAAATCGGGATCCATCCATGAGTAAACATGGTAGTTTCCAGCTTGCCCACCATTTGTGAACGTCAACGCCAACAACGCAACAACCATTAAGAGAATACCGACCGGTAAAAACCCAGCCAATCCTTCGATTACACGTTTCACCGTTGCGTACCAACCTGTTTCAGTAGCATATTGAAGTGCTAAGAAAAACAGTGCTCCCAATCCAATCGAGAAGAAGAAGAAGCTATTTACCAAGGTGTTGGAGAGCAACCGTGTTAGGAAATTATTGTCTCCACTATGAATAAACAATCCGATGACCAAGAAAAGTAACCCACCCGCCATGAGGGCTATGGTTAACATTTTGGCCTTATTTGCAATTTTGAATTCCATTTTCTAGCTCTTAATTGACGTATTATTTATTTACTGCAATTGTGTCAGCCGCAGCTACTGCCGGCCCGTAAGCTACAGTAACCTTAGCAGTTGCCGTTTTTCCTTTCTTTACCACTACAGTTTCCATCGCAGCTTTATCGTAATCTGGATTTTGGAACTTGCGCACATAATGCACGAGCGACCAAATTTCCTGTTTGTTCAATTGCGATGCATGCGATCCCATAGCCCCTTTTCCATAATAAATAGAATAGAAGATTTGACCATCAGAAAGCGCTGTTTTGTCGGCGTAATTCGGTACACCTGAGAATGCGCCACTCACCATCATCGGTCCATTTCCATCACCTTTTTCTCCGTGGCAGTGCATGCAATTTGCGACATACAACTTTTTCGCATTTTCCATGGTGATGTTTTTGTAAGTAACATCCGTACCGTTGGAAGTTGCTTCAACTTCCATTTTCAATGGATTCCATGTCCATGCTAAAGCATCAACACCATATGTGTCTTGACCTGCTTTTGCGAAATCGAATCCTTTCAAACCATGCGATGCTTTGAACTCGGCACTCGGCAAGATGCTCCAAGGCATCATCAACGAAACCAATTCTTTATCCGTTCCATAATAAGGAATCGCACCACTTGGAGGCGTCAAAGCCGATTGTAGCATTTTGAGTTCTGCATTTTCTCTTCCACGAACTTCACCATAATCAACATACGGCTCAATTGCTGGAGAACGGTACATGTCGGGCATGTATTCCAATCCCGAACTGTCTTTATCGGAAACGCATGATCCAAACAGAACAACCGAAATTGCTGTTAGCATCACTCCTCCTACCCATCTGATATTCATTTTCATTTTCCCGTGTATTGTGTCTACTGACTATACGTATCTTACTAAATCTCCTTTTGGTCTAACTCGATAACTCCTGTATCCTTCAGCATTTTTTCCAATTCGCTTGCAGAGAAGTTTGAATTTTGTGATAAACGCACCTCCATTACAAATTTATCGTCTGTTGTACGTGGATCTGGATTTTGTGCTGGCATTCCAGGAAGCGTTTTGTTGGCGATCAGATATGTAATTGCCATACCGTGAGCCGCACACAAAACAGTGAACTCAAAAGTAATTGGAATAAAAGCAAGCATGTTTTCCATGTATGAAAAACTTGGTTTACCTCCAATGTTCATTGGCCAATCCACAATCATGAAGTAGCGCATCCCATATGTAGCAAGCGTTAATCCAATCAATCCATAAAGGAAAGCCATGATTCCCAATCGCGTGTTTTTCACTCCAATAATTGGATCTATTCCGTGAATAGGAAACGGGGAAAATACCTCCGAGATCTTCACTCCTTTCGATACCAACTTTTTTGCACCGTTTTTTAGTACATCGTCGTCATCGTACATCGCATATATAACTGTCTCTGCCATGTCTTATGAATTTGTTGTTTCGTCGTTCGTTTCGTTATGATCCTCTCCTTTATCAGAATCATCAGTTGGTTTTTCCTCAGATGATGAAGGCGCCTCAGGTGCTTCTACATCGATGGCTTTTGGCTCATGCGCTACATGCTCATCTTTGTGATCATGAGTGTGCGAGTCGTCGTGATGGTGTGTGTCAGGCGCATTTTTATACGATTCACCTGAAGATTTCAAAATTGATTTCACCTCGTTCAATGCCAATACTGGGAAGAATCGAGCGAACAATAAGAAGAACACGAAGAACAATCCGATTGTTCCAACATACACCCCAATATCAATGTGCGAAGGGAAGTGCATACTCCAAGCTGATGGAAGGTAATCACGGTGCAAAGAAGTCACGATAATTACGTAACGCTCGAACCACATACCAATATTTACAACTATCGAAATGATGAATGTAAACATGAGACTTCTTCTCAATTTTTTAAACCACATCAATTGTGGAGAGATCACGTTGCAAGTCATCATGGAAGCATACGCCCACCAATATGGTCCTGTTGCACGATTGAAGAAGGCATATCCTTCATATTCCACACCTGAATACCACGAAATAAAGAGCTCAGTAATGTAGGCTGTACCGACGATTGAGCCGGTCACCATGATGACAATGTTCATGTACTCGACGTGCTTGGTGTGAATGTAGGCCTCGAGTCCCATGGCCTTTCGCATGACAAGTAATAGGGTTTGTACCATTGCAAATCCCGAGAATACCGCTCCAGCTACGAAGTAGGGAGGGAAAATCGTGGTGTGCCATCCAGGAATGACAGACGTAGCAAAGTCAAAGGATACGATTGAGTGAACCGAGAATACAAGTGGAGTTGCCAAACCAGCGAGCACCAACGATACCAATTCGAAACGGTTCCAATGTTTTGCTCTACCTGACCATCCAAAGGAAAGGATGGAATACATTTTCTTAGAAATTGGCTTTTTCGCGCGGTCACGAATGGTTGCGAAATCGGGAATCAAGCCAATATACCAGAAAACGAGCGATACAGAAAGGTATGTTGAGATCGCGAAAACGTCCCAAAGCAAAGGCGAGTTGAAGTTAACCCATAGCGAACCGAATTGGTTTGGAAGTGGAAGAACCCAGTATCCGAGCCACAAACGTCCCATGTGAATAAGTGGAAACAATCCTGCCATAAAGACGGCGAAGATGGTCATCGCCTCAGCAGAACGGTTGATTGCCATTCTCCATTTCTGGCGGAAGAGCAATAACACCGCTGAGATCAAGGTACCCGCGTGACCGATACCAACCCACCAAACGAAGTTAGTGATATCCCAAGCCCATCCAATGGTTTTGTTCAATCCCCAAACTCCAACTCCTGTACCCAAAAGGTAAAGAATACATCCAACACCATACAGACCGATGATCAGCGCGATGCCGAACAAAATGTACCACGTTTTCGGTGCTTTGTCCTCAATAGGTCGACATACATCTTCCGTAATGTCATGATACGTCTTGTGACCTAAAATGAGAGGCTCTCTAATTGCTGCTTCCTTATGCATTACAATTGTGTTTTGTTTCTATTCAATTATTCCTAATGTCCGTGTGCTTCAGCTCCATGCTCTGCTCCGTGTTCCGCTCCATGATGAGCTTCTTCTTTTTGCAATTTATCTAGAACTGAGTTTTGCTCGTTTCTTACTTTCACTTTGAACCAAACGTTTGGTTTTACACCAACTTCTTCAAGTGCTTGATACGATCTGTCACTTGCTGATGATTTTCGAATCATCGAAGCAGTGTCATTCCAATCACCTACAATGATTGCATTTGTTGGACATGCGTCCGAACAAGCGGTTGAGTAATCACCATCTTTCACTGGTCGTCCTTCAATTTTCGCTTCCAATTTACCCGCTTGGATTCGTTGTACACAGAATGAACATTTCTCCATTACCCCACGTGTTCGAACAGTAACATCTGGATTCAATACCATACGTCCAAGATCGTCTTGAGCTGGGTTAATTTCGGTGAATTTTTTATACGATGGATAATTGAACCAGTTGAATCGACGTACCTTGTATGGACAGTTATTTGCACAGTAACGTGTACCGATACATCTGTTGTACGTCATTTGGTTCAATCCTTCGTTGCTATGCGTTGTTGCCGCTACTGGACAAACCGTCTCACATGGAGCGTGGTTACAGTGGTGGCACATCATTGGCATGTGAACAACAGATGGGTTTTCTGTTGGATCTTCTGCCTTTGTATAGCTAAATGTGTCTTTATCTTTACGGGTTCCGATCGCCGCTTCTTCATTTGAAGCAAAGTAACGGTCAATTCGCAACCAGTGCATTTCACGACCTCTTCGAACTTCGTCTTTTCCAACAACTGGGACGTTGTTTTCCGATTGACATGCAATCAAACATGCACTACATCCAATACAAGATGACAAATCAACTGTCATTCCCCATCGGTGTCCAATGTGCTCAACTGGGTGTGCATCCCACAAATCGAATTCGCTTACTGGAAGTTCTTTGTGCGTTCCGTCCGGCATCAATTTTGACAATGTGTGCGCTGGATTGTATGCTTCTTTCCCTTTTTTATTAAAGATATCTAAAGTTGTTTCACGCACAATGGAATGACGTGCCATCACTGTTGAGTGAATTTGCGTTCCAGCAACGAGGTACTTCTCATTTTTCCATGCTACGCTAGCTCCATTCGCATCGTATGAAAGCGTTCCATTTTCCGATGTAACAAACACGAATGCATTTGCTCCGATAGGTTTAGGATTTCCCTTCTCATCGGTTTCGTTTCCGCCGTATTCTTTAGTGTGGAATGCTGCCGTTCCGATTTTTTCACCGTTTGCGCCACGACCATAACCCAATGCAACTCCGACTGTTCCAAGTGCTTGCCCTGGAAGTGGATATACAGGAAGTGTTACGCTATCATTTCCGATCGTCAATGTCGCCAAATCCAACCCAGTTTCCTGATCAAATTTAACCGCATGGCCTTTCATTTCGACAGGATTCATCGTGATGTAATTATCCCACGTGATTTTCGTCAATGGATCAGGCAACTCTTGCAACCATGGATTGTTCGCTTGTGTACCAATTCCAAGTCCTGCTTTTTGATACAAAACAACCTCTATTCCACCGCCTTTTGGCAATTTACCCGCGATTGAAGCGACTGCTCTATCGTTGAATGTTTGTGCTGTTGGTGCTGCAATTTTCGCGTCCGAATCGCCGCTGTTGTGGACCATTGCATTCCAAAATTCCCCGAACGTTGGGTACTCCAATTGAACCGCTGGATCCATTGAGTAACCCCATTTTTGCCAAGTCGCTTGAATGTAATTGTATGCTACTTTCGAATCTTTTCCGCCACGTGATGCGTCTCCAGCCCACACCAAAACGGATTCTAAAGCCGAAGCAGTGTCTCCTAGTGGACGAATGGTTGGTTGTGCAATTGCATAGTGAGAAGCAGTCGGGCTGTAATCCATCCATGCTTCCAATGCGTGGTGATTTGGAACAATAACGTCGCACAAGTTTGCTGTCTCATCTGGATGCGATGCAAGTGAAATTTTGTGTTTGATATTCTTCAATTTCTTTCCGAAATCTGCTCCACTTGGATGGCTGTATACTGGATTTGTATCTAAAAAGATAACAGCATCTGGTCCATTTCCTTTGATCACATCAGAAACAAATTTGTTCATTTTCACGTCTTCCGACTTGAACATGTTCATTGTTTCGTTTGCATTAATTGTTGTCGTGTAGGCTCCCAACTTCGCATTGATCTTGTTTGTTAAGATTTGCAACGCTGTATTATTGGATCCACAAACGACCACTGAATTTTTACCTGATCTCTTAAGCGCTTTGATCGCTGAATCGACAGCCTTTTGATTCGCTGCAGATAGATTGGTTGGCACACCATTTACGGCAACACCTAATCCTTTTGCAATAGCACCCAACACATTTGCTTGTTCAGATGGCTTGATCATTCCACGGACATCCGCGTTTGAACCTGTCACCGACATCAGCGATTCGAATTGGAAGTGTTTTGACATCCAATCTCCTTCTGGATTTCTTCCTTTCGCATACTGTCCAGCAAACACAGTTGGCATCAACCAAGAATTCAAGAAATCTGCTGCAACCGAAACGATTGTTTGTGCTTTCGAGAAATCGTAGGTTGGAATGAATCCTTCTGTTGCTCCTTCTACACCAAAAGAAGACAGATTTGCTGCGCGCATTCCTGCATAGGAAACGGCATCGTATTGAATGTGTTGGAATTTATTTGCTGTTACAACGCCCGTTGCTTCATCTCTCACCTCTCCTAAAGAAACGGCAAGATCACCGATTGCCCATGACAAAGATGGACTGATCACGGTATTTGAAACAAGGACAACTTTTTTGGATGACGACAATGCGGCTTTCACCATCTTGTCAACCGATGAGAATGACGATTGTGACCAAGCTGAACCTGATTTCTTTTGTGGCGCGGTCAAACGTGAGCTATCATACAATCCAAGAATCGAAGCAATGATTTGCGCATTTGCTCCACCTTTGGTGATTCCTTGCTCCTTATTACCTTTAATATATATAGGACGACCTTCACGTGTTTTTACAAGGATGCTAGCATAGTTGTTTCCATCATAATAGGTAGATGCATACCACGTTGGCATTCCAGGAGTCACATTTTCTGGCTTGTTCACATAAGGAATTGCTTTTGTTACCGGCGCTTCACACGCTGCAACGGTTGCCGCAGCAACGCTAAATCCTAAGAACTTAAGAAAATCACGACGTCCTGTAGAAGATTCTTTTAGAGTGTCATCGCTCAAAAACTCTTCAACAGACGTTTGTGTCGGAAACTCTTGATCTCTAGCCGCGATGAACGAAGAGGTTTCTTCAAGTTCGTCAATGCCTTTCCAATATTTTCTGTTCATTTCCATATCTATAAAATCGACTTCTTCAATATATTAATAGTGACATTTAGAGCATTCCCATCCTCCAAGTTCTTTCACCGTCACTTTTCCATCTTCGAGGTACTTTCCGTACAATGATTTATCGTTCTTCAATAAACGACGGTGAATTTCTTCGTAATAACCGCCACCTTTCGTGTCAATTGACCCTGTTGAAATTTCTTTTTCACCGTGACATTCGATACACCAACCCATAGTCAATGTTGGTCGAGTCAACGGAATGTTTCCTTCCACTTTATTCAATTCAGAAACAGGTTGAACTTTCGCTGTCTCTTTCATTTTGGCCATGTCACCATGACATTGTTTACAATCAATCCCACCTACAACAACGTGTTGAGAGTGATTGAAATAAACGTGATCAGGAAGAACGTGAACTTTATTCCAAACGATTGGCTTCGTTTTTCCGGTATACTGCGCCCCGTCCCATCCTGCTGCCGCGTATATTTTCGCGATTTTGGATTTTTGCAGGTCATCATTCCCTGCAATTTGTTTGTGACAGTTCATACACACATTGACCGTTGGCAATCCTGCTGATTTAGAATTTGTTACCGAGCTGTGGCAGTATTTACAATCGATTCCTTGATCCCCTGCGTGAACACTGTGCGGGAAATCAATTGGCTGCGATGGTTGGTAATTCTCAACTACACCGATTGATCCAAGTCCTTGAATGAGCATCACGAGTGCAGCGATAAAAAGCACCACTGAACCGATCAATACGTATTTCAAGTTTTTCCAAGACCATTTTTTGAATTCCTCACCATAAGAAAGAGAGTCTTCTCCTGTTGATTCACCTGCCGCTACTTTCAATTGACGTCGAACGCCAGAAACCGCACCAATGATCACGATGAAAAGCACCCCTAGAATGATCCACAACCAAGGCGAACCACTTTCATCCGTTACCCCACCTTCTTCTCCAGGAATCGCTCCCGCGCCACCTGCCGCTCCTGCTGCTGCTGGATCAGGTTGTGCATCAACCCAGTCAAGGATGGCTACGATTTCCGGTTTGGTCAAGTTCGGGAACTTGTTCATGGCCGTTGGCTTCGAATTCTTCACTTTGGCAGCGTAAGGATATTTTCCTGCTGCGGCTTCCCAGTTGTTGACCCATTCGATGACGGCATCGCTTGAACCTGTCTCTGTCGCCCACGTAGCACTTACGCCCGATAATTTCGGACCCGTACCATCTTTATGGGGGTTGTGACACGTCGCACAATTGGTGCTGAATAATTTACCCCCATCAATTGCAGGCTCTGCTGCGGGCTCTGACTGGGCGTTTACCGAAAATGTCCCAAGGAACAGCGCTGCTGTTACTGCTTGAAGACACCAATTATTTAAGTTCTTAAACATCTGACTACTAGATATTTCCATGT
This sequence comes from Crocinitomicaceae bacterium, assembly GCA_041303175.1. Lineage (GTDB taxonomy): Bacteria > Bacteroidota > Bacteroidia > Flavobacteriales_D > Crocinitomicaceae > UBA4466. The sequence goes on from JBFYPU010000029.1 coordinate 32,079, forward strand.
AATAAACTGTTCGTCTTGTATCAAAAACATACTTTTTGACGGTAGCAAATTTAGCAGAAAAGTGAGATTCTATGACAGTTTTGTGACAATTTCAACCTACTAGGTTTTAATTTAAAATGATTCTAAATAACAAATTTTAACAATCCCTGATATTTTCAATTATTTACGCAGGCTAATTGGCTGATGAACCGATATTTCGACTGCGGCACGAAGATTGAAGCAACAATTTATGTACCTTTGCCGTACGACTAAAAAATGATCAACATGAAACAATTCTTTTTCTGCGCACTCTTTCTTGTTTTTGGAAATGCATTTGCACAAACGGGTAGCATCAAGATTACGAAAGATAGTCGCATTGATGGTCTTGTTGGACGTGAAGGCGCAATCATTCCACCGGCTATTAATCCACAAATTGATGGTTTCCGAATTCAATTGTTCTTCGATTCAGAGCGTGAAGCCATCAATGATGCCCGCGCACGTTTCATCGCGAAATATCCTCGCATTGATACCTATACTACTTATATGGCACCTAATTTTTTCTTGAGAGTTGGCGATTTTAGAACACGTGCAGAAGCAGAAAAGGTGAAGGAGGAACTGAATGAGCTTTTTCCAACGAGCTTTATTGTTACAGAAAAAATCAACCTTCCCCGTTTGGAGCGCGAGAAAAAGGAAAAAGAACTCTAGGTTGCGAATGAACTATTGCTTGGGTAAAGAGAATAAACTATGTAGTCCCAAAATCATAGACGACGTTTTTGCTACTGGCAATCAGATAAAGTCCTATCCCTTCGTCCTGAAATTCAAAGAAACTACCCTTCCCAAAGACGTTTCTTACCAAATTGTTTTTTCTGCCCCAAAACGCACCTTTCGTAAAGCCACGCAACGAAATCGAATCAAACGTTTGTGCAAGGAAGCATTCCGACACCACAAGCAGACCTTGGACGATTTCTTAAAGAATCACAATAAACAACTTGCCCTCTTTTTGGTTTATACGGCAAAAGAAGAATTATCCTTATCCTTGTTAGGTGGACAGACGGATAAACTCATTAAAAAAATCATTTCACAACTTGAATCGAATGGTACAGTATATTAAATCTTCATTCTTAGGCGGAGTAATCACGCTTTTCTTGTTTTCATCGTTTTCATCCTTGGCACAAACCAATGGATTTGAGGTAATCAAAAGCATGGAGCTCATGGATCAGATTTATGAGCAGTTGGATAAATACTATGTGGATGACATTCAAGCTGGCAATCTTTCCAAAGTGGCGATTGATGCGATGCTCAAGGAATTGGATCCCTATACGGTTTATTATCATGAGTCGAACATTGAGGACTACCGCTTGCTGACTACTGGACAATACGGCGGAATTGGTGCGCTTATTCGGAAAAATGGTGAATACGTGTACATTTCAGAACCTTCTCAAGGCAATCCAGCTGAAATAAGCGGATTGAAAGCGGGCGATAAAATTTTAGAGATTGATGGGAAATCCATGAAGGATAAACCTTCAAGCGAGGTTTCTGACATGCTCAAAGGTCCAAAAGGAACTCAAGTGATCGTAAAAATTGAACGCAACGCAACCGATGTTAAGACGATCACTGTAAATCGTGACGAGATTAAGTTGCCAGATGTCCCCTATTCAGGATTGATGGCCGACAATGTCGGCTACATCAAACTCGATGGGTTTACGCCAACCGCTTCTGGCGACGTAAAAAAGGCTTTTCTTGAATTGAAGGAACTGGGTATGAACTCTTTGGTGCTCGACTTGCGGGGAAACGGGGGTGGATTGTTGATTGAAGCGGTGCGTATCGTGAACATGTTCGTGAAAAAAGGACAGTTGGTGGTGAGCACAAAAGGCCGCGTTGAAGATGAAAATCGTGTTTACCTGACAACTGATGAGCCCATGGATTTGACCATTCCTGTTGTGGTACTGGTTGACGGTGGTTCGGCTTCGGCCAGTGAAATTGTCGCTGGAAGCCTTCAAGATTTGGACCGCGCGGTAATTATCGGCACAACTTCGTACGGAAAAGGATTGGTGCAACGAACCTACGATTTGGACTACGGTTCGAAGGTAAAATTGACGATCGCAAAATATTATACGCCTTCAGGTAGATGTGTGCAGCGCTTGGAATATTACGACAAACAATATGGAGAAGGCGCTGAGGAAATAGCGGATTCCTTGATCACGATTTTCAAAACTAAAAATGGCCGAGATGTGATCGATGGGCGTGGCATTGAACCAGATATCGAGGTGGATCCGAAAGAATTCAGTCGATTGACTTCCACTGTGTTCAGTAACAACTTTGTGTTCGACTTCGCAACCGATTACTATTACGAACACCCAAGCATCGCACCAGCGTCCGATTTCTCCTTGACCGATGAAGAATATGCAGCGTTTAAATCCTATGTGCTGAAGCAAGATTTTACCTATTCCACGGCATCCGAGGAAATGCTTAAAAAAATGAAAGAAACGGCGGAAGAAGAAGGATTTTACGAAGATGCGAGCGCAGAATATCAAGCGCTCATGGAAAAAGTGGTGCCCTCAAAAGAACGCGATTTGGATAAATTCAAACCGGAACTTACGGAACTAATTGAAAACGAAATCGTTTCGCGCTATTACTACCAACGAGGTCGTGCTGAACAAGCCTTTAAGGCCGATGTTTACATCATTGAAACGATGAAAATCTTTCAAAATTTAAGCACATACAATACTATACTTGGGAATTAAACGTTTGCTTGTTGAACTTTAAGCTCCTACTTATATGTTAAACCGATTCTTCGGGAAACACACGCACACGTACCTGCACATTCTTGGGATTTCTGGAATAGCATTCGCACTGCCTTGGAGCAAAGTGATGATGTCCATTTCCATGATGTTTATCATTCTAAATCTCATCCTCGAAGGAAATTACGGAACGTATTGGAGCAACTTAAGATCCAACCGCATTTATTGGTTGATTGCGGGTATTTATATACTGCAGCTAATTGGAATTCTGTGGTCGTCCAACATCGATGAATCCCTGCACATGATCAAACAGCAGCTTCCATTTATTGCCATTCCCACTGCACTCATTGCCAAGCCAATTATAGAGAAAAGGCACATTGAGTTGATTTTTATGGCATTTCTCGCCCCGCTATTGGCGACATCACTGTACAATTTTTTCTCCTACCAACATTGGATCGGAAATCGAGTATACGACGACATTCGCGGCATGTCATTAAGCGCCTCACACATTCGATATGGTTTGCTCATTGCCATGGCTGGGGCGATCACCTTGGTCTGTGCCGAAAGCCATAAAAAACGTTTACCCGTCTGCTTAGCACTTTTCGCCTGGTTCGGATTTTACACCTTTTACAGTCAAGTGATTTCTGGGGTGATGTGTTTTGGAGCTGTAATTGCGATCTACTGCCTCTATCACTTGTGGTACCGCCAAAAAATGCTTTCCATAGCACTAGGAATCCTCTTAGTGATTGGAGCAATTGTACCGTTTGTTTGGCTCTTTCAACCCCTCGTCGTAAATCCAGTAGACTATTCGAATTTGCCCAAGTACACGGCCAATGGAAATCTATACGAGCACGACCTCGATTTTGTGGATTCGGAGACAAAAAAGCCGGTTTACATTTATCTGTGCAAGGCAGAATTGGAAAAAGAATGGAACGTGAGCTCCAAGCTCGATTATTCGGATCCAACCATTAAAGGCGATACTATCAGTCACACGCTCATACGCTACCTCGCGTCAATGCATTACACGCGCGACAGCGCAGGGGTACACAAACTCACTGCAGCTGATATTCGCAATGTGGAGTTGGGTCGAACGAGCACCAATTACCAGGGCTTGATGGCGCGGATGCATTCCCTGCGCTTCGAGTTGAATTATGCTTTGAATCCAAATGGGCATTCATTGCTTCAGCGACTCGAATATTGGAAAACGGGGATTCAACTTGCGCGCGAAAACTGGCTGACTGGTGTCGGAACTGGCGACGTTCAAGATGCGTTTAACATGAAATATGAGCAATCCAATTCTCCATTAAACGAGACCAATCGAAAACGTGCGCACAATCAAATCCTCACCTATTTCATCACCTTTGGAGTGATTGGTTTTCTGTTATTTATCATGCTAATTGGATTATATATACGACAATCGCTCCTACAAAAATCATTAATTGGCCTGCTATTCATCACCATCGCGATCATTTCATTTTTCATGGAGGACACGCTAGAAACGCAAACGGGAGTGACATTTTTTGCCTTGTTTTTTGGGTTGTTTCTTTCCTCTTCAGCTTATTCGGGCAAGGAGAACGACAAATCATACAACGAATTAATTTAACACTTCCACACTTTAAGGAAATTACTACCTTTATTCGCGGATTACGTTGAATAAATGGCTGTTAAACGAAAATGTACCGCTTGTGGAACGTGGAATGAAGACCAAGACTACTGCATAGAATGTGGTCAATTGATTTCACCCCTACTCATAGAAGAAATTCGTGAAACACAGCGTGAGGAACGAAGAAACAGTATTCCTCCCACAAAATTGGATCTCTTCATTGAACGCTGGAAACATTCTAAGTATTTTGTTCTCCGAGTGCTCTTCCAAATTCTCTACGCCATTAGTTTTGCCTTCATAGCCATCGCCTCCTTCTTTGCGTATTTGGCCGCATCACCCAATGGTTAAGTACCGAGCGCATATCTTCTTTGCGCTCACTATGTTTGCTTATGTCATCGTGCGTGTGCTTCGCGCTCGTGTACCAGATCTCCCCCCTTTTGTTCGCTTTTATCTCACCGATTTGTTGTTTGTCCCGGCCATGGGGTTATTCGCGTTGATTGTCATTCGCTGGCAACGAAAAGATGCGCGCTTGCTGATTTCGTGGTACGCTATCGCCCTGCAAGTGATAATCGTTTCCATCTATTTTGAATGGTATTTGCCGCGAAACACGCCTGAAGGTCATCGTCACGTAACTGATGTCCTTGATTGTGTGATGTACGCCTGTGGTGGGGTGTTGTTTTTTGGACTGCAACGATTCACGCGGTAGTATTGTATTTATTGAAAAGGATTGCTCGTTACGCGTGTTTCTTCTTTACAAACAACCCGCCCAATTTGATAACCAACAACACCGCAATTCCTACAACCAACCCGACGAGGAATTCCCCCAATAGTGCTGGCAAGGAGTGCACAAGGTCGTGAATGAAATGAATGTTGTGCACGAAAATTCCGCCTGCCACCAAAATCATAGCGAGGGTTCCAATCACTGTGAGGCTTCGAATCACGATTGGCAATGTGTTCACCAATAATCTTCCTAATCGTGCAGAAAAACTTGCTTTGGTCTCAGTTCGCGCAATCAATTTGAAACCGACATCGTCCATACGGACAATCAATGCAACAATGCCATACACCCCTACGGTAGCCAAGAGCGCGACGAGAGAAACGACGCCAATTTGAACAGAAAGTCGCTGTTCCGCAACCGAACTGAGCGCAAGAATGATGATTTCGATTGACAAAATGAAGTCTACCAAGATCGCTGACTTGATTTTTTTCTTTTCATAGTCCGTCACTTCTGCTTGTGTCATTTCAACAAGTTCGACAGCTGCTTTGGCGTGTTTTCGGTGAAAGAAAAAGGAGTAGATCTTCTCAGCGCCTTCAAAGGCCAAATACATTCCTCCAATTACGAGAATCGGTACAATTGCCGCTGGTAAAAATGCACTCAACAAAAAGGCAAGGGGCAACAAAATGAGTTTATTTAAGAACGAACCTTTGGTGATTTTCCACAACACTGGGAGTTCCCTCGACGACATAAAACCAGACGCTTTTTCTGCATTTACCGCCAAATCATCCGCGAGAATGCCCGCGGTTTTCTTGGTCGCGACTTTGCTCATCGCAGCCACGTCATCCATGAGTGCCGCAATATCGTCCAAAAGTGCAAAAAATCCTGAAGCCATGTCTTTCGTGTAATTATTTACCTAAACCGTGATTGTCATAACAGTTCGCCTTGCCCAAAATTAATCATTTACGGAGATTCTGCTTACAGTCGTGGGGATTATGCCCGAATCAAAAAAGTAACCGATGAAATTGGTGCTATCCTTTTGGCAGATATTTCTCATCCTGCTGGATGAATTGATGACGTGCTTTCCAATTTTGAAGATGATTCGGTGATAGCCACAACTCGTTCAAAAGTGAATGCAATGACGTGTCATCGACCTTGTTTAAATGGTAGATAGTCGTTCAAGATAATTAGAAACTCCGTTCCGATAGCTATTGAAACGGAGTATTTGGCTCATTTAGCCTATCTTTATCTGAAGGAATCAACTAATCTTCAAGTGTTCAGATCAATCCATAGGCTATGAAAAATATATTTCTCGCACTAATTACGTTAAAAGCATTGTCCTTTACCGCTATCGGACAAACACCAGAAAGTTTTAAATACCAGGCAGTTTTAAGGGATGCTGGGAATATTATATTGACCAATCAAGTGGTTGGTATGCGTATCTCAATCCAAGAAGGAAACATCGGTGGAACAATCGTTTATAGTGAATCATTTACTCCAACAACAAACGCGTTTGGTTTAGTTAACCTGAACATCGGAATGGGTACCATTATTAGTGGGAATTTTATAACCATCGACTGGGCAAATGGTCCTTATTTTATTGAAACAGCCATAGACGCAACAGGTGGGACATCTTATTCTGTAATGGGGACGAGTCAATTAATGAGTGTGCCTTATGCATTATATGCAAAAACATCGGGCAACGGAGCGGGGCCTCAAGGGCCTCAAGGACCTCAGGGTGTCCCAGGAAATGACGGTACAATTGGACCTCAAGGACCGGCAGGGAATGATGGAATCAATGGGGCAACTGGACCGCAAGGACCAGTCGGGAATGACGGTGCAACGGGAGCGACTGGCCCACAAGGTCCTATTGGTTTGACAGGCCCAGCCGGAAATGATGGAATTGACGGAGCAACAGGCCCTATAGGACCGCAAGGGCCGATTGGATTAACAGGGCCGCAAGGTCCAGTTGGAAATTCCACTTCCCTTGTTGATATGGATTTGGACACCAAGATTCAAGTAGAAAAGAACACAGACGAGGACATCATTCGTTTTGATATAGCAGGAATGGAAAAATGGATCATGCAAGGATCTAGATTAGAGTCAGTGAATTCAGGAAGTTCATTATTTATAGGAGCTGGATCAGGAGCAAATGATGATCTCATCAATAATTTCAACGTAGGGATTGGCGACAGTGCCTTGTACTCGAACACTACAGGAATTTACAACACTGCAAATGGAGATCATGCGCTTTATTCGAACACAATCGGTCGCTACAATACGGCAATTGGAAAGGAAGCGCTTTATTCAAATTCTTCGGGTGACTACAACACTTCGTCTGGTTATTATGCACTTTACGCTAATACGACCGCGGATAACAATACCGCTATTGGTATGTACGCCCTCCAAGATAATACAACTGGCGCAAATAATACTGCGGTTGGAAAGGGAGCGCTTAATTCGAATACCATAGCTAACAACAATACAGCAGTCGGATTTTCCGCACTTGCTGGAAACCAAACAGGTTTGCTAAATTCTGCATTCGGTCATACATCGCTCCTTCAAAACACGACTGGAAGTCGCAATAGTGCTATGGGAAGTGCAGCGCTTTATTCCAACACAATTGGTACAGGAAATACAGCTAGTGGAAATCAAGCACTTTACAACAATACAACAGGACTTTACAATACTGCTAGTGGTTACAATTCACTTTATCAAAACACTACGGGTGTCAATAATTCAGCCTATGGATCTGGTTCACTTAGTGCGAATACTATAGGTAATGCGAATGCAGCAATTGGAAATGGTTCTTTGGCTAGCAATAGTTCGGGAGCACGAAATACCGCTAGCGGAGCGGACGCTCTTAGAATGAATTCAACGGGTTATGAAAATGCGGCTGGCGGACATTCATCATTATACAGTAATAATACTGGATACGCAAATACAGCCTTTGGATTCGAATCTCTCTTTTCGAATAGTACAGGACTGTACAACACTGCACTTGGCGATGGAGCATTTTATTCTGGCACTAATTATTCAAATTCAACGGCGATCGGACACGCAACTATTATCAGTGGTTCTAATCAAATCCATTTTGGAAATAGTTCCATTACAGAAGTCAAGGCACAAGTGGCATTTACAACTTATTCTGATGCTAGAATCAAAGATAACATTACGGAAGATGTGGTTGGCTTATCATTTATCAAACTATTACGCCCCGTGACATATAATTTCAATGTTGACAAACAAAATGCATTAATGAATATAGTGGATGACAGTGATTATCCAGAAAAATATGCGATTGAAAAAATCAAATTCAGTGGATTCTTAGCGCAGGAAGTAGAACAAGCTGCTAACCAAATAGGTTACAATTTTAGCGGAGTGAAGATCCCTAAAAATGAAAATGAATTATACGGCGTTTCTTACGCCGAATTTGTGGTCCCAATGGTAAAAGCAATTCAAGAACTTAGTGAGATCACTGAGAATCATCAGAAGATTATTGCAGAAAATTTAGAATTAAAATCAATGGTTGAAGAAAATAGACTACTCATTTTAGAGATGCAAAAGAAATTGGATGAACTAGGCAAGTGAGCGTGTTTTTCCGGTCATCACACTTCGCATTAGTGGCTTTGGTCAACCCAATATCTCTGGAACTTACAAGGGGAAAATCTCTTTTTCTAAAATCCATTGGACGATGAAGGTTTGGTAATAGTACGAAGAGCCTCATAGTAAATGGCGCTGCGAATGAATTGATTGATCAATTTTCGGGCACTATCAAAGAAACGGTAGACTCTGCATTTCAACCATTCGGAAGACGGCCATTTGAACAGATGAGTGCTTGTATAGAAGCTATTGGTCTTGATCATGAATAGGTTAACAATAACGATGACTCCCTTTAAAATTAGTACTGACAGATGAGGGTAGTCATTGGGGAACCACATTCTCCAGTTGCGGCGTGCGCTGCTTAGGAAATAAAAATCGCACGAAGGTTCAAAATAATCTACGTACCTTTGTGTACCAAAATCGGAACTGTCATGCGATTTGAGCTTACCAAAGAATATTTCGAGAACCTCCAAGAGGCCGTTGCCCGACAAGATGTCGCTTGGATCGAAGTAAACGTGTGTGAGCTCCACGAAGCAGATATTGCGGCGATCATTGATGAGCTTGATACCGATGAAGCCAGCTTCGTTTTTCGGCTCTTGAACGAAGAATTGCAGAGCGACGTGCTTGTGGAACTCGACGAGGATGTGCGTGAGCGCCTCCTTCAAACCTTTTCTTCGAAAGAAATTGCGGATCAACTCGAAAACTTAGATTCCGATGATGCTGCCGATTTGATCGCTGAGATGTCCGCCGAAAAAATGGAGGAAATCATTGGGTTGATCTCCGACAGTGAAACAGCGGATGAAATTGTGGATCTCCTCAACTATCCAGAAGATACCGCTGGGGGGATGATGCAAAAAGAGTTCATGAGCGCGCGACTTGAATGGTCAATGAACCGCTGTGTTGTTGAACTTCGCAAACAAGCCGAGGATGTTGAAACCGTTTATACGATCTACGTGGTGGACGATCAAGAAAAGCTGGTTGGGTTTCTATCCTTGAAGCGACTGCTCTTTGCTAATGCTGACACAGCCATTTCGGATCTCTATCAAAGCAAAAACGTGATTTCGGTGAAAACGGGTGACGACAACGAATATGTTGCCAAAATCATGGAGAAATATGACCTTGTATCCGTGCCCGTGGTCGATTTACAAGGAAAATTGGTGGGTCGAATTACCATTGATGACGTTGTCGATGTGATCAAGGATGAAGCAGATAAGGATTTCCAAATGGCATCGGGGATCTCGGAACGCGTAGAAAGCAGTTCGAGCATCTTTCGCATGTCGCGTGCACGCATGCCGTGGTTGATGATTGGACTTTTGGGCGGTGTTTTGGGTGCACAGGTGATTTCTGGTTTCGAATTTGGCATTAGCAAAGTTCCTGCCCTCGCCTTTTTTATTCCGCTCATAACCGCAATGGGCGGAAATGTGGGCGTACAATCGTCTGCAATCGTTGTGCAATCGCTCGCGCGTGGCAATTCTCACTTGGGCGGTGTAGTCAAAAAACTGCGCAAAGAAGCTATGGTTGCCTTGCTAAACGGGTTGATTTTATCCATTACCGTCTATGGCATTACCCTCATTTTTGGAACCCCGATTTTGGGCTTGGTGGTGAGTCTATCACTCCTCACTGTCATCATGTTTGCAGCTCTTTTTGGGACACTTATTCCAATTATTCTCGATAAATACAACATCGACCCAGCGCTTGCGACGGGTCCGTTTATCACCACGATCAACGACGTACTTGGATTATTTATCTATCTCACCATTGGGATGCTCCTCTTCAATATCTAATGAAAGTTGTCTTCCTTGATACCGTGCACGCCATTCTCGAAGAACGTTTGTCGGCTGCTGGATTTACATGTATCGATGCCACTTCGGAAAGTCGTGAACGTTGCCTCGAACTAATTTCAAACGCGGATGGATTGGTGATTCGCTCTCGCTTTCCAATGGATGCCGAATTTTTGAGCCATGCCCCTCAACTCAAATTCATTGCGCGCTCTGGTGCTGGAATGGAAAACATCGATGAAAGGTATGCCGCGGAACATTCGATCACACTTTTCAACGCGCCAGAGGGAAATCGAAATGCGGTTGGTGAACACGCTCTGGGAATGTTGTTAGCACTTTTCAATAAACTGCATACAGCAGATCGAGATGTGCGTGCAGGGAAATGGGAACGTGAATACAACCGCGGCGTGGAGTTGGATGGAAAAACTGTTGGAATTATTGGCTATGGAAACAATGGACGTGCGTTTGCCAAAAAATTGCGCGGTTTTGATGTGGACGTGCTCGCCTACGATAAATACATTTCTGGATTTGGGAACAATGAGGTCGAAGAAGTTGAAATAGACACCATTTTCGAACACGCAGACGTTGTGAGTTTTCACATTCCACAGAACGAAGAAACACGTTTTATGGCGAACGATGAATTTTTCCAACGCTTTCAAA
>JBFYPU010000030.1:0-8384 GCA_041303175.1 Crocinitomicaceae bacterium
AAGGATCTTCATCGACGCGAAAAGTGATGTATTTTCCACTTCCGTCAATTTGCAAATTGCTAATTGATGAACCTTTGAAAAAGATTTTCGGAATGTCTGAATTCCAATTTTCGTCGTTCATTTTGTTCCATTCTGATGCTCTTTCCTCATCCTGTAGAAATTGAAAAAGTTCCAATTCATTTTGCTCCATCAGCGTTTTTGGTGGGTCTACTTTCGCTTCGCCTTTTTCAAAAATGACCAATTGTTTGATGCTGCGTTCTTGAATGCAATAGACGTAAAATCCCATTCCATCTTGAAAAAAGGCACAATTTACACTTGCATCTCGTTGAACGTTTCGAATGTTGGACGCATTTTTTAGCACCACTTCTGTTGTGTTCGTAGCGCGATCAAATCGGTAGAGGTCTCCTTGCCACGAATAGATTTCAATGGGATAAGTTTTCATCCCGGTAAATTCATTGCCCGATTCATAAAATGCTGGCGTCAACGAATCAATCAATTTCGACTTGAGTGAATAGGAGTAGGTGGAAGTGCCCGGTTGATTGAATCGATTCCAATCAAAAAGAATGGATTTCCCGTCAAGTGACCAGCGAATGTTTTCGGGTTGATGTCCGATGAATTCGTTTCCTTTCATAATCTCTTCGAGCTGCAAAACAGATAGATTTTCCGTTTTTTGAGCAATTGAGGCGAAACTTAGGAGTAATAGGAGGGAAGCAATGGATTTCATCTGTATCAGTTTGCTTCAAAAATAATCGTTCTTTCCTGTTATTCGAGATTTAAACGGAAAAAGCACCGACCGTCCTAATAAAATCAGGCGTCGATGCTTCTAGTTGAAGAGCAGTTAAGTCTACAAATCAGGGTCTCACTTTCACTGACGTCTTCGCTTTTACCACGTTGAATCCTACGTTAAGCCCTACTATTCCGCCGCCTGTTTTCGCAGAATAGAATACGTTTACGGGAATGTTGAGTGAACCTGCACGGAACGTTCTTCCCACTGCGAAGAGAAAGTTCGTGGTCAATCGCGTGCTTCCTCGTTTGTCTGAGTTTTTTTCGAAGGTGTAGTTTTCGTTGAACGATGATGGATCTGGCATCACAAAAGTTCCATTCTGTGCATAAGTTGTATCGCTTCCAAATGTTTCGAATGCATATTCCGACCAATCATTTTCCGACATGTATCTTCCAGCATCACCAAACAATCCCGCTGTGTCGAAAAAACCTCTTGAGGTTCTTGTCAAGCCCAATCCTGGTCCAAAAGCGATTTCCCATCCTGCTTTTCCAAATCGGAATCCGTTCAAGAAGCTCATAGTCGGGATAAATTTACCTTGTTCCAAACCTGAAATGTTCGGGATGAATTCAAACAGCGCTGAGAAATTTTCTGTTCCAACGTATTGTTTCTCAAATTGGTAACCAATCATACTTACCGCTGGGAACATTTCCATTCCACCTTGATCTTCTGGACGCGTCGCAAATTCCATGTAATCTCCCGTCATCACGGCATAACCGATGCGTGGACCCGAATTCTTGATGCGACCTATGTTATTGAGTGTCGCTGGTTCATCCCGGAAGTATAAGCGATCCGTAAGTGCTTTGTCTACTTCCAATCCGTGCATCACGCGCACCACGCACTGTGTCATGCGTTGCAATTCCAATTCTTGGTCGTCAAATTCGAGCATGGCGGTTTTCACCACTTCGCCTTTTTCAACATCCACCATTTTTAAACTGATCACCAACTTGTTTCCAAGTTTGTCGAACGAGCCAGAGATGGCATAGGTCACGTTGAGGGCTTTTCCAAGTTCCACCAAGCAGGTTTTGGATTGACAGTTGGATTTAAAATCTGGATTGGTAGCAATCGCCTTCGTCATATCGGATGGATCGTAAACGAAGTAGAGATTCAATTTTGCCAACTCGATGCGGAGCATTTTTTCTGCGGAGATCGGGTCGGTTTCCATTCCAGAAACTGTCGGTTGTGCAACAGCAATCGTTTTAGCATTAGAGCCTTGCGCCAACAGAGCGAAACTTGAAAGGTTCATTAAAACGATGGTAATAATTCTAAGGGTTGTCATTTTTTTCATATCATTTGATTTGTATAGGTCAAATGTATGTAGCTTCTTTCCCCTCAGGAAACTGAATTACGCGAGTTGAATATGGTTACTTGCGAATTTCGCAACTAAGCCATCTCGTCCAATTCTTGCTGAACCTGCCGTTTTGCCTTCTCGATTTGGTCAACCAAATTCTGAAAGAATCGATTCCGTTCCTTTTGATTGTGCAGACTAATAATGCTTGAATTTTCGAATTGGCGTTTCAAGACTTCGCGCCCATCACGGATATACGCCGCATCAAAGGTATTCATCGTGTTCATGACATTGTGCGCCATGTTCAATCCTTCGAGCTCTTCTGTTTTATAATAGGTCACTGTTGCGCCATTCACGGTATCGTTCAAATAGACTTCAAGTTCATTTCCATTTGCTGGAGGCGAAGTTCGATAAACAAATTTTTTCCCTTCCTCGCATTGGTGTTTGATATGCCCAACGAATTCGATCAGCTGGTTCAATAAATGAAGCGCGTAAGTTGGATCTTCAAACAGTCGAGAGGTGAAATAATAGATAATCTCTCGGGTGAAGCCCAGCATGAATTCCGGATCGAGCAGTTCTTTCGATGGAATTGCAGTGTAATCGCGCAAAATTTGTCTCCCAACACGATCTTGATTTTCAGTCATTTTTTGATGCGCGAACCGTTTGTTTTTCAGTTCGTCTACGCGCAAATAGTTGCGTCCCCAGAAAAACAATTTGAAGCGCGTCAAGTGAGGGAAGTTCAACAGCTGCAATAAATGCGTATTGTTGATCGCCATCATCAGCTCGGGCGATTTCTGATTCCGTATCTGCTGAAACCCATCTGCAATGTTTTGCAAATAGGAATCCATGTTGAAATCAATGTTCTCAATCGGTTGAAAATCGAAGATAACCTTGTTTTCGGCAACTCCAAACAAACTATCCAATGAAATGGAGTAGTGCTTCGAAATTTTTTTCAACTCATAAATCGTGAGTTGGGTTTCGCCTCGGTATCTCCGATAAACGGCATCATTACTCAGCGAAAGTACCTCACCCAACGCATCGCCCAACGAGGCTTGACCGTTAATTTTACGCTTGATAATCTCGAAAAGTGCGGATTGATGGTCTGTTTGCATGGCTTGAAAATAGTAAAATTGTTCGTAGCACTTTGTTCAATCAGGAAATTAAGGGTGCGAATTTCTGATACCCAAATTCCACCAATATGCGCACAATGGATTCTTCGAATTCAATACTGTCATTTGCTACGGTCACAGAAGCTTTATTTCCGTTGATCGTTTACCTTTCAATACTCTCTTCCGATTATTTTTTAAACGTACTGTTGTCGCCTTCATCAAAATAGGAGTAGGGCGTGGTTTTTTCTCTCTTGAAAAATTCCGAGTAATCTTGAGGATTGGTCTCGTTGCCTCTTTCAGAAATTAAATATACCGTGATGTTTTTATTTTTAGCTTGAACAACGAAGTCATCAAGGACATCTATAACATCGCTATCAATGTATTTACTTTGTCGAACATCAAGCTCTAACTTACAGTTATTCGGTAAACATTGGAGTTGTTTTGCGATGGCAGCTTTATTTAAGTAGGTGACTTCTTCTACAAAAGCCATTTTAATTAATGTATCGTCATCTTTGCTGATCTTGACGGATAAAGAGTTTTGGTAACTTTTTACCATGATTACAATTATTCCGATAAACAAACCTGCCAAAACACCCACTAACAAATCTTTTGCTACGATTACGATGACGGTAACGATAAACGGCAAGAACTGTGTCCAGCCTCTATCCCACATTTTCTTGAATAAACTTGGTTTAGCGAGTTTGTAACCGACAACTAAAAGTACCGAAGCTAGAACAGATAATGGAATATGGTTCAAAATTTTCGGCAAGGCTAAAACCGCTATTAACAAAAATAAACCGTGAAGAATGGCTGACATTTTAGTTTTACCATTCGACTGTATATTCGCCGAGCTTCGAACAATCACTTGAGTTAACGGTAAGCCACCTACCAAACCGGACAAGATATTTCCTGAACCCTGTGCAAATAATTCGCGATTCGTGGGTGTGACATTTTTAGCGGGGTCTAACTTATCTGTTGCTTCCAAACTTAGCAAGGTTTCCAAACTTGCGATTAAAGCTAAGGTCAAAGCGATACCCCAAATTTTAGGGTCTTGAATAGCGCTAAAATCAGGAAAGGTAAGGAAGCCCTTCAAATCATTCAGGTTTTCGGCCACAGGAATTGAGACTAGATGGATATCTCTTATCGCTAAACTGGAGTAGCTATCAAAAATTAATTTGAGGACTGTACCTGCCAAAACGGCTATGATAGGTCCTTGAATAACTTTGAATATTTTTGACTTTTTGGCTAGAATATTATCCCAAAACACAATGAGCGCTAGGCCAAAAAGTCCAATAATCATTGAACCCATGGCAATATTTCCTAGGATATGTCCAATGGCAGAGAACGTGTTTTCTCCTGATGGTTCGAAGTACTCATCGGCTCCCATTGGTTCAAGATCATACCCGAATAAATGCGGAATTTGTTTCAAGATGATAATAATTCCGATACCCGTAAGCATCCCGAGAATTACACTATTCGGGAAAAAGTAACCGATAATCCCAAATCGTAAGACACCAAATAAGATTTGTATAGCGCCGGCTAAGACCACTGCAACTAGAAAAACATCAAAGCTACCAAGTGTAGTAATGGAAGTTGCTACAATCGCGGCAAGCCCCGCAGCAGGTCCCGACACGCCCAAGCTTGAACCGCTCAACACCCCGACTACCACACCGCCAATTACTCCAGAGATCAATCCAGACAGCAACGGCGCACCTGAAGCCAATGCAATACCCAAACATAACGGTAATGCCACAAAAAATACAACGATACTCGCTGGAAAATCGTTTTTTAGATTGTTTAAGTTCATTTTTTTTAGTTAAAGAAGTCTACCTATGCAATAATGCGCGTTTCTTCATAGTAAGTAACCTGTCCTGTTGATAAATCGTGCATTCCGCCAATGATTCCAATTTCACCGCTTTCGATCATTTGTTTTAGAATAGTGCTTCTTTCCATGATCGCTTTGACGGTTCTTTTTACATTGATGGCAGCTACATTTTCCACAAAATCACCATTTGAAGAGGAGCGATTTTCTTTCGTTTCCACTTCGTCATCTACTGCAGGTCTAATTTTGGCAAGCAAGGCCGTTAGATTACCCATTTCGGCATGATCGCAAGCACCTTTTACTGCTCCACATTTGCTATGCCCTAAGACGATAATTATTTTTGAACCAGCTATTTTACACGCAAACTCCATGCTCCCCAATATGTCTTCATTGACAATATTCCCAGCAATTCTAACACTAAATATGTCACCCAACCCTTGGTCAAAAATAAGCTCAGCGGAAGTTCGACTGTCGATACAACTTAAAACCACGGCAAATGGATGTTGTCCATCTGAGGTCTCGTTTGCTTGTTGCAATAGATTGCGATTTGCTTTGAGGTTATTGACAAATCGTTTATTGCCTTCTTCAAGCAATTTCACAGCCATAGATGGGGTAATCGAATCTTGTAATTCTTTTGTTAATGTTTTCATTCCGTTACGTTTTCCGTTTGTTTGTCAAGTCGTTTTAAAACAGGTTGGTGAAAATCCATTTTTTTTATCGGAATTCCTAGGAGTAATTTCCAAAAAGTAGGAATGCCTCTTAATTTTTGTTAAAATCGATCGTCATGGCGCATAATTAGACTTTACGAATTTTTTGAGGGCGAAACCCTTCCTGTCAGATATGCTCACGCTGCACTTGTTCATGCGGTTCCACACGCGTGTCACTTATTTTTGGGCGGAAGGAAGATGCGCTGGGAGTAGATTGTGTTCAATTTTTGCTAAATTTACAGGAACACCAAAATCTACATGATGAAACACTTACTACTCATTTTAAGTCTACTGCCTGTCTTTGGCTATACGCAAATTTGCAACCCCGCTGGAAATGTCATGCTATTTTCCAATTACGACGGTGGCGTGCTCAACATTGATGTAAACGTCAATATTCCAAATTTAAAAATAGGCGTTGTTTCTTACGAAGGTGTTACCATCAACCTCACGGGTGCGTTCGTAAACAACGTCACACGTGTTGAATATGCTGGATACAATGCTTCAAACGCTCACTGTGGATCGGTGATCAATACATCCATTAATGGCGCTCCTGTTGGCGCAACCACAAATATTATGCTCTATCCACCAGCGACAATGAGCGATCCGAATGGATATCCATGGATTATTTGTGCGTATTCATGTGATAATACGACCACTCAAGGAGGCTGCAATACCGTAGCACAAGTGGAAAATTATTTCACGACCTTATTCAGTGGATCGCTTTACGCGCACAAGGTTCAATATGGTTGCTGGTCTGGCTCAAATCAACTGAGCGCAGGTGGAAATTGCTGTCCAGCAGTTCCATTTAGTGCCACTGGTACAAGTACAAACATATCCTGTAATTCGAATTGCGATGGAACGGCATCGGTAACAGCCATGGGCGGAACAGCTCCGTATACTTATTCATGGATGCCAGGTGGGATGACAACTGCGACAATAAGTGGATTGTGCACAGGTACCTATTCTGTCACTGTTACGGATGCCGTTGGCGCTACTCAAACACAATCGTTTACCATCAGTGAACCCAGTGCAATTAATGCAAACACATCCATAGTGGGAACAACCATTTCAGCCACCAATACTACACCTAGTGTTTCGTATCAATGGGTAGATTGTGACAATAATTTAACGTTAATTCCCGGAGAAACGAACCAGTCATTTACACCTACAACAGCGGGAAATTATGCCGTCATAGTCACATTGAATGGCTGTTCAAACATCTCTTCGTGCTCATTTGTAGATTTTCCGCTTACTGCGACCTCAACAAGTTCGAATATCAGTTGCAATGCAGCGTGTGATGGTTCTGCATCGGTTACGGCAAGTGGAGGATCGGCTCCCTATACGTATTCTTGGTCACCTGGAGGAATGACGACCGCTTCCGTAAGCAACTTATGCGCTGGACTCTACGCGGTAACGGTAACGGATGCCCTAGGTGCCACTGAAGTTCAATCGATGGTCATCACTGAGCCTAGTGTAATTGATGCAAGTACCACTCAGGCCGGAGCGACCATTACAGCAAGCAATACATCATTGGGAGTTTCATACCAATGGCTAGATTGTGAAGATAATTTCGCGTCATTAATCGGGGAAACAAATCAATCCTACACCGCAACAACAACTGGAAGTTATGCCGTCGAAGTGACACTCAACGGTTGTTTAGACACCTCTGCTTGCGTAGTCGTTGATCTCTCATCCATCGATGAACTCAATCTTGGAGAAAAGGAACTTTTGATGATTGTCGATTTTCTTGGACGGCAAACTGAAGAGAAATCCAATACTCCGCTCATATACATATTCAGCGATGGAACACGGGTGAGAATGATTCATGTTGAAGAGTGATCAAAAACTGGACGATTCGAAAAAATAGAGTTGATTGTGCGCTATTTCAATCAAATACACTATCTTTGCGCTCCCTTGTTAAAGAATGAGGGATCTTATATTTTATGAATGGGAGTTTCGTACTCCAAACAATAAACATTATGGCAACTAAAATTAGATTGCAAAGACACGGTAAAAAAGGAAATGTATTTTTCCATTTGGTAGCAGCAGACAGCCGTGCACGTAGAGATGGACGTTTTATCGAGAAATTGGGAACGTACAATCCAAACACAAATCCAGCAACTGTAGATTTGAATTTCGATCGCACATTGTACTGGGTACAAGTAGGTGCTGAAATGACAGATACTGCACGCGCATTATTGTCTTACCGTGGAATCCTTTACAAAAATCACCTATTGAATGGTGTGAAAAAAGGTGCACTTACAGTAGAACAAGTAGAAGAGAAATTCGCGGTTTGGACAGCTGAAAAGGAAGGAAAAATCGAAGCGAAAAAAGAATCGTTGATGAACTCTTTCGAAAAAGACAAATCGGATCGTAAAAAAGCTGAAATTGCCCTGAACGAAGCGCGCGCTAAAGAAATTGCTGCGAAAAACACGCCAGTTGAAGAAGCACCAGTAGCTGAAGAGGCTCCAGCGGCTGAAGAAGCGGTAGAAGTTGAAGCAGTTGAGGCAGCTCCAGCAGTTGAAGCAGAAGCTGAGGCAGAAGCACCAGCAGCAGAAGAAACTCCGGCAGTTGAGGCAGAAGCACCAGCAGCAGAAGAGGCTCCAGCAGCAGAAGCTAGCGAAGAAACGCCAGAAGCATAAAACATCATCGATGAATAAAGCAGATTGCTTTCATC
>JBFYPU010000031.1:0-5489 GCA_041303175.1 Crocinitomicaceae bacterium
GTTTGTTTGGTGTACTTATTTTTGAAACCAGTTTCCCAGATCGTCATCAATTTCTTTGGGTTGATTGACTCCTCGTCGTCCTCTTCTGCATCGGTCACATAAACCGTTTTCTCCTCCTTGATGATTGTCCATGTTTTGATTCCGTTAGAAATGACGGTGTTGTCACCAAATGAAGCGTAAAACTTATCGCCTTTCACCCAACCTTTACCAGAAAAAGCAGATTGAGAATCCGTAGATCCATTACTTGTTGAGGAGCTAAACTCCACATAGAATGACTTTTGATCCTTTATTTTTTTCGAGAGCTTATCAAGAATTCCTTGAGCCTTTGCATCTTGTCCAAACGATGTGAACGAAAGTGCTGCAAGTGCGAATATGAATGTAACTAATTTCATGTTTATTTGTTTTTCAATGCAAATATCGAAAATTGTGCCAAAAGAAAATCAAAAACTTTATGTTCTAGCCAATTCATGAATCATTTCATTCAAGGTGTTGTACTCAATATCGTGGTTTCCAGCGTATCGCTTGACGCGGTATTTTTTTTCTTCGTATTCCGAAATTAGTTCGTTTTGCATCTCCTTAGGGAAGTATTCGTCCTGATCACCGATCACAAAATAACGTGGCTGTTGGATGGACGTTTCGGGTTTCATTTCTAAGTCGGGTGGAAAAACGCACGCCCACAAGATCATTCCATCGAAGCGTGTTGATCCCATTTCATTCCATCGCAGAGCCGCAGCGCCACCTTGTGAGAATCCGAGAATGTATTTTTCATTCACATCAAATTCCATGGAAAGTTCCTCGTCCAATTTGGATAGATAACTCATTGTATCAGCAATGTCCACCAAGCGTGCTTCTTTGGTCATCCACGACGCACCCACGCGACCACTCGTACCGTTGAGGTAAAATCGGTGCATTCCTTCCGGTGCAACAACTAGGAAATCAGAGGGAAGATCACGGAATTTACGGATAAAAAATTCAGAAAGTTGACCATAGCCGTGGAGCACGTAGAGGATTTTTTTGGGTTGATTCTCTTCGTTCAACAGGTGGTAACGAAATGTTTTGCGATGTATGAGTGAGCGTTCCATGGGTCAAATAAAACGCTAATAATCGGCATGAAATTTGCATGTAACTGATCTTTAGAAAGCGTACAGATTTGACTATTTCCTTATGAATCAATACTTCTCCAAAGTGCTCGCATTGGGCGCAGTTCTATTCTTTACGTTCAATTTCGCATTTTCTCAAGAAATTACGATCAAAGATAAAATCACGCAACAGTTTATTCCACAAGCGAAGATTTATTCCAATAATCCCAAAATTCAGAAATTGGCGGATGGGAACGGTCGTTTTTCGGTTGAACCGTTCAAAGGTTGCGATTCGATTTTTATTGCCTATCCAGAATATCAAACCTTGGTGTTTAGTTATGCAGAGCTCAAAAAAATGGGAAATGTTGAAATGGTGGACGAGCCAGTAATTTTTTCGGATATCGTTGTTATTTCGCATCGATGGGCAGAGGATCAACTCAAAATCCCGAGTCGAATCACAAAAATAAATATGAAGGATGCCGAATTGTTGGCGCCACAAACCTCTGCAGATTTATTGGAATCGAGTGGCTATGTGTTTGTACAGAAAAGTCAACTTGCGGGCGGTTCACCTCAATTGCGTGGTTTTGGCACGAATCGCGTGCTCATCTCGGTGGATGGAGTTCGCATGAACAACGCCATTTTTCGCGCAGGAAATCTGCAAAATGTGATCTCGTTAGATGCCAATTCATTGGATGGGGTGGAAGTGATGTTTGGTCCAGGTGCAGTCATTTACGGGAGCGATGCCATTGGTGGCGTAATGAGTTTTTCGACCAAAA
The DNA here is from genome assembly GCA_041303175.1 of Crocinitomicaceae bacterium. Classification (GTDB taxonomy): domain Bacteria; phylum Bacteroidota; class Bacteroidia; order Flavobacteriales_D; family Crocinitomicaceae; genus UBA4466. The sequence goes on from JBFYPU010000031.1 coordinate 1,856, forward strand.
ACGCACGTTTTTCCCAAGATTCAGTCAAAGGATTTTATCCCACGCATTTCGCAACGCGCTATTCTTCTGCTTCGAATGAAATTATGACGCACGCGGATGTTAACATTGGACTTAAAAAATGGGCGTTTTTCACTTCAATGACGTTTTCACGATACGGAGATCTTCGCGCAGGAAGAAACGGCTATGCTGCGTTTTTGCGTCCAACTTTTCAACAGCGAATAGATGGAGTTGATTCGACATTGGTGAACACAGATCCTAGTTTACAGATTGGCTCAGGCTTCAGTCAGATGAACATCATGCAAAAAGTGAAGTATCAAGCCTCTAAAAATTGGGTCTTGGATTATTCCTTTATTTATTCCGCGACAACGGATGCACCTCGCTACGATAGATTGATTTTGGATGTGAACGGCGACGGGAATTTGGACAATGCAGAATGGTATTACGGTCCGCAAAAATGGATGATGCACAAATTTGGGGCGGTGCATTCACGTGAAAAGGGAATCTATGATAACATGCGCGTAACCCTTGCGTATCAAGAATTTCAGGAAAGTCGGCACGATCGGAAAACGGGTTCTTCGCGGATTCGTCGCCAATTGGAAAGCGTAGATGCACTCTCACTAAACGTGGACATTGACAAAGAAATACATCCAAAATTCTCGCTGTTTTATGGGATGGAAGCGGTAGGAAACCTCATTGGATCAACCGCTTTTCGGGAGGATATTTTTACGGGAGAACAAACGATCACCAATTCGCGCTACCCGAACAATTCAAAATGGATGACGGCAGGAGCTTACGTGAGTGGAAACCTCAAATTGAGTGAAAAATGGTTGTTGAATGGTGGACTTCGGTTCAGTTTTTACGCCATTCAAGCAGATTTTGACACAACCTTGTTTCCATTTCCTGTGGCCTCCACACGCAATCAAAATCGAGCGCTGAATGGCAGTGTGGGATTGGTGTTTAACCCAAGTACGCGCTTTCAAATATACCTGAATGCAGCAACAGGCTACCGTGCACCGAACATTGATGATTTGGGTAAAGTATTTGATTCAGAACCGGGCTCCGTTGTAGTGCCGAATGTAAACTTGAAGCCTGAATATGCCGTCAATGGTGAAATAGGCTTCGTAACATCGGTTCTCAAACGTGTCAAGTTGGACGGTGTGGTCTACTATACTTATATGAAGGATGCCATGGCGCGCGCTAATTTCTTGTTCAATGGACAAGATAGCATCATCTACGAAGGTGATTTCAGCAAAGTACAAGCCATTCAAAATGTATCGAACGCATGGGTTTATGGTGTGCAAGCAGGTTTGGAAATCGACCTCGCAAAAGGATTGTCGCTGCGAAGTACCATTAGCTATCAAAAAGGTCAAGAATTCAATATTGATAGTGTGCGCTATTTCCCAAAAGATCATGTTGCGCCTACATTTGGTCGAACGTCGATTACGTACAAAACACGACGGTTCAAAGTGGATGCCTCCGTTGCCTATCAAGCAAAAGTATTGAATGTTGATTTGCCCATTACGGAATCACCTTATTTGTATGCCCTCGATGAAAATGGACTCCCATTCGTTCCGAGTTGGTATACCCTAAACGTAAAGGCAGCCTTCTTTTTCAATAAGCACCTCTCGATGTCTGGAGGGATTGAAAACATTACGAATCAGCTATATCGAACTTCGGGTTCAGGAATCAGCGCATCGGGACGGAATTTCTCTCTAGGTCTGAAAGTCACGCTCTAGGGCTGTTCGCCTTACTTTTTCATCATGTAGTACTTCATATCCGTTGGGTTGAAGAACCAGCGTTCGTGCTCAACATTCGTTTTGGTGATTTTGGGCAAAAAGCTATACACTTCATCGGGTGATTTGAAGCTTGGATTTGTAGCTGTGCCTTTGTACAGAACGACATCTTTCGCATTGGAAATTTTGCCTTTTTCATATTCTATTGCATACACTTCCATGTTTCGGTCTCCTATTCCATCAAACAATTTCACTTGGTGAATTTGAAGTGGACGACCATTTGTCACTGTAAAAATGTTCCGATAACAAGCGTTTCGAATGCGGTAATCGACCAGAATTTCCTGTTGCCCCTCAGAAAGTATGTGCTCAAAACTTACGGCTAATTTTCCTTTTGCACTTGAGGGAACAGGTATTGCAGGCGTAAATGTGCCCGTCATACCATCACGATAGATGATATAGTTGTACTTCCCCATATATCCCGTTTCGGCGTGCTTGGCTACCTTACCGGATTTGATGGCTTCATCTACCGCTTTATCGAATAAATTGACGGCAATCACGGCATCCAAACTGTCGTCTCCGTCACACTTCTCCAGGTAAATTTTGTATTCAATCGGGTCGTTTGCTGCAATGGAAAGTTCACGTCGAATGTGCAACTCGACGGCTTCTTTCATGGATAAACCTTCGTAAGGATCACCTGATTCCACATCCTTTTCGACCTTTTCCGTCGGATCCGATTCCACCGCTTGTCCGCAGCCGAACACAAAAATTACGCTAAAAATCCAAACATATTTCATCCGATAAAGATAGGTGTTAAAATGAAAAATAATTGGTAAATTCATCAAATGAACCTGAAAATACCCATGTCTTGGCAACAGCAAGTAGGTCACGAATGTGAGAAACCCTATTTTCTTGGACTCATGGATTACCTGAAATCCGAAGAAGTTGCACACCCCAAATCGATCTTCCCATCAGCGGATCAAATTTTTCGAGCTTTCGACGAATGTTCTTTTGAAGATTTGAACGTGGTCATTCTCGGCCAAGACCCGTATCCCACGCGCGGACATGCACATGGGCTTTGTTTTTCCGTCGAATCAACCGTACGTCTGTTGCCGAAAAGTTTGATCAACATCTATAAAGAAATGGAAACCGATTTGGGAATTGTTCCGCGAAGTTCTGGCGAGCTAAGTCATTGGGCATCGCAAGGCGTATTGATGCTGAACACCGTGCTCACCGTGCGCGAAGGTACAGCAAACAGTCACCAAGGAAAAGGCTGGGAGAAGTTTACGGATGCTGTGTTTGAACAAATTGCGCAAAAAAAATCGGGTGTCGTATATATCTTATGGGGTAAAAAAGCCATTGAAAAAGCGAAATCTGTGGATGCGACCAACAACCTAATTCTGACATCACCGCACCCTTCGCCGTTGTCGTCCTACCGCGGATTTTTCGGAAGTAAACCCTTTTCAAAAACAAATGAGTACATGCGCGAGCGAGGCATGAGGGAAATTGAATGGTAGGATCGAGAATCGCATGATCCAATATTCTAACAATCCAATATTCTAACAATCCAATAATCCAACAATCGAACTATTCCCTATCTTTGCGCCAATGAAATTTGACAACGACTTAATTTTACGAGCGGCACGTGGAGAATCAATTGAACGGTATCCTGTTTGGTTGATGCGACAAGCTGGACGAATTTTACCCGAATACAGAGCCGTGCGGGCAAAATTATCAGGCTTTAAAGAATTGGTGGAAACGCCCGAATTTGCAGCGGAAGTAACGGTGCAACCCGTTGACTTGCTAGGCGTGGACGCGGCAATTATTTTTTCCGATATTTTGGTGGTGCCCGAAGCAATGGGTTTGACCTACGAAATGCTGGAGCAAAAAGGACCTTGGTTCAA
>JBFYPU010000032.1:0-14951 GCA_041303175.1 Crocinitomicaceae bacterium
CGTAAACACTCGCAAAATAAGACATTAACACCCGTTTGAGTGGCCAATTATTGACTTTTCCACCTTTTACATAGCGCGAACCGATACTCAAATCTGCGCCTCCTACATGGCACGCGTTGTACAAGCGAATGAGGTCATCTGGATTGTGCGAAAAATCGCAATCCATTTCAAAAATATACTCATATTGATTCCGAAGTGCCCATTTGAAACCGTGGATATATGCCGTTCCCAGACCCAATTTTCCTTCTCGCTCTTCCAAGTGAATCCGACCTGGAAATTTTTCCATGAGCCGTTTAATGATGGAAGCGGTTTCATCCGGAGAATTATCGTCGATGAACAAAATGTGAAAATCCTTTTCCAAGGACATCACCTTTTCAGTCATGCGCTCTACATTTTCTTGCTCGTTAAACGTGGGTATAATTACTATGGCGTCGGACACTTCTCTCAATTATCGAGTCGCTAAAATAAGTATTAATCACACATCAACACGTTTCACCGTGTAATTCTAGCATTGTTCTATCTTTACATTAACAATTTTTGGAAGATTGATGCTTCGACTCGTGATTTGCCTTTTGTTTCCATCCGCAGTTCTTGGACAAGTTTCAAAGAACATTGAATTATTGGATCATTGGTCGGCGGACTCATTATTGGTCAATTCAACGAATGTTCGCTACAACGATTGTTGGGGATTTGTAGAAAATGGCCGTGAATATGTCGTTGCAGGATCCACCGAAGGAACTCACTTTTTTGAAATTACGGATGATAATAAATTGCGACACGCGGATTTTGTGGAAGGAAATTATTCCAATTCACTGGTGATCCACCGCGATTTCAAAACCTTTGGCAACTTTTTATATAGTGTTTGCGATGAAGGATTGAGCAGTCTACAGATCATTGATGTTTCATTTCTGCCCGATTCTGTGTCGTTGGTGGCTGAGTATTTCGACGAGTTCACGCAAGTACACACCATTTTTATTGATACTACAAACGCGATGCTTTATGCCTGCGACATTACCCCCTCTTCTGGCGGTGTGCTTCTTCCTCAATCTTCCATGAAAGTTTATTCGCTTTCTACAAACCCTACGATTCCCATGCTGCTTTACACAGGACCCAATGACATCCCTGAGGTTCATTCAGTATATGTTCGGAATAATATTGCCTATTTGAATTGTGGCTTTGATGGACTGCGCGTCTACGATTTTTCGAACGCAGCTGCACCCATTTTCATACAAAATTTGAGTTTTTATGAAGAACAAGGCTACAATCACCAAGGTTGGTTGAGTCCGGACGGAACGAAATATGTTTTTGGCGATGAAACAAATGGAAAAAAATTGAAGCTCTGTGATGTCGAAAATAATCAATTGACGGTGAAGAGTACATTCGGGACCAATTTCGAAGAAAATAGTGTGCCCCACAACATTATGCTGACGGATGAATTTGCGTACGTTGCTTATTACAATGAGGGGCTAAGAATTTATGATCTGCGCTCACTTCCCGTGAAGGAAATTGCGCATTACGACACTCATCCTCAAGAGGAAGGACCATTTACAATGCGCGGAGCATGGGGAGTATATCGGGATTTCCCCTCGGGTAAAATTGCTATTTCTGACCGTGTGAATGGCTTGTTTTTATTTGAGTTCGATGAGACAATTTTCACTGCGAAAAATGAAAACGACCTTATTTTGTTTCCAAATCCTGTGTTGCAAGGTGAAGAAATTTCATTTCGACTCAATACTACTGACATCTCAGAATTTGACTATACCCTAACCGATATGTGTGGGAAAATTGTTGCTTCTGGTCGAGCTACAGAGCGCAGTTATGCTAGAATTCAAGCACTTTTGGCGCTCGGCATGTATACCTTGCGGGTTCAATACGTGGATTATTTGGGTGATCCCATTGACATTTATGGAAAAATCATGGTTTACTGACCTCATTTACAGCATCGCTAATCAAGTCTGATTCGTATCCCTTTGATGAGAGATAACGATATACCTTCATGCGTTTTTTGTAATCGTCTTTTTCTTGCGAGGTGGCCCATTTGCGTTCAGCGAGGTGTAAGACATTGTTCCAATATTCATCTAAATCGACGCTTTTTAACGCTCTATTGATTGAATAAGCAGAAATGAACCGTTTTTGTAACTCGATTTGAATTTTGATTTTGCCCCAACGTTTGATGCGCACTTTTCCAGAAACAAATGCCTCTGCGAAACGCTCTTCATTCAAGAAATTATTGGAAATTAGGTGTGCTAAAAGTTGATCTTGTTCATCGCGATTAATCCCCCATTGGTTCATTTTTTGGGAGAGTTCGAATGAGCACCGTTCTTGGTAAGCACAAAGCGCTTCTAATCGCGCTTTGGCTTCCAAGTAGGAGTATTTTCGCTCCGACATCATGGTGTCAGGTTGAAATGTCTTCGTGTTTGTCGTTTACAAAAGAGTATTGGAGCAAGTGATTGGCAGAATTTGCCCGCACAGAAATCCAACGTTTGTACTTGAACAACCATTTTATTTGCTTCGAAATGAATCCTTTCTTGAAGTATGCTTCCAAATAGGGATGCACTTGCAAGATCAATTTCTTTTCATGTTTCTTTTCAATTAAGAACTTCAAATGACTTTCAATTTCTTCTGAGAACAGAATCGAGGCTTGCACTTCACCTGTGCCATTGCAGGTAGGACATTTTTCTGAAGTGATAATATCCGTTTCTGGTCGCACACGTTGGCGCGTAATTTCGACTACACCAAACTTTGAGGGTGGAATAATGTTGTGTTTCGCACGGTCCTTGCTCATTGCCGTTTTTAGGCAGGTGTACAAATCCTTGTTGTTCGTGCGATCATGCATGTCAATAAAGTCAATGCAAACGATACCGCCCATATCTCTCAATTGAAGTACGCGCGCAATTTCAAGAGCAGCTTCCATGTTGGTGGAGAGTGCATTGCTTTCTTGACCGTCGGCACCTTTGCGATTTCCACTATTCACATCGATCACGTGCATCGCTTCCGTGTGCTCAATGATTAAATAGCCACCACTTGGAAGCGGTACTTTTTTGCCGAAAAGTGCTTTGATTTGTTTGTTGATCCCAAATTTTTCAAAGATGGCTAATTTCCCATCATAGTGCTTAACCATTTTCTCCCTCCCCGGTGCAATACCTGAGACATAGTCACGAATACTGGCGGAGAGCGTTGCATCGTTCACGTGTATATTCGAGAAGTCGGCATTGAGAAGATCACGAAGGATTGTGGATGTTTTGTCCATTTCTCCGAGCACTCTTGAAGGCGGTTTAGCCGTTTTGAGATTCTCGTACATAACCTTCCATTTCTCGATCAAATTTCGGAGATCTTGATCGACCAATTCGACCTTTTTCCCCTTGGCCACAGTTCGGATGATGACACCGAAATTTTTGGGTTTTATGCCCATAACAACTTCCTTCAGACGTTTTCGTTCTTCGGGATCTTTGATCTTTTGAGAAATAGACACTTTGTTCGAGAAAGGCACAAGTACCAGGTACCTTCCAGCGAGTGTAATTTCAGCACATAAGCGAGGGCCTTTCAATGAGATTGGCTCTTTTGCTACTTGTACTAAAATGGGAGAAGAAGAGGAGACAACCTCGCTCATTTTTCCATCTTTGGGAATATCCTTCTCCGATTTAAAATATAGCAAATCAGCTACATTCTGCTTGTTCCGCAACGTGTCGCGACAAAACTTATTAAGTGAATTGAACTGCGGGCCTAAATCGAGGTAATGCAAAAAAGCATCTTTCTCATATCCCACATCTACAAAAGCGGCATTTAAACTAGGAACAATTTTGCGAACGCGCCCAAGGTAGATATCTCCAACGGCAAATTCTGCATTTCCTTGCTCCTCATGCAACTCAATAAGCTTACCGTCATCGAGCAGAGCAAGCCAAATACCGTTTCGTCGGGTATCGACTATCAATTCTAAACTCACGAAAGCTTAATTTATGTGAATAAAATAGAAAACTTAGTGATTGATTCAACCACTAAGTTTTCCCAAGTACGCTTAGAAAAAGATTATTTCTTTTTCTTGTGACGATTTTTTCTAAGTCTTTTCTTACGCTTGTGCGTCGACATTTTATGTCTTTTTCTTTTTTTACCACTTGGCATAACCGTATATTTTTCTATTTAACTTCTTCGTTCAATTTCTCCCCACCTTAGTGAAAAAAAACACCCCTGTGTTTCGACAGGAGTGCAAAGGTAATAATTTCAATTGGATTCTGCGAATCCAGATCGAATTTAACGTCTTATTTTATTTTTTTACTTTAACCTTGCCTTTCACTTCATCTACAAAGGTCTTCGCAGGTTTGAATGCTGGTACGTTGTGTGCTGGAATAATAATCGCAGTGTTTTTGGAGATGTTTCTTCCTGTTTTCTCTGCTCTTCCTTTTACAATAAAACTACCGAATCCGCGAAGGTATACGTTGTTGCCATCCGCTAGTGATCCTTTAATCGATTGCATGAAAGCTTCAACTGCTTTTAATGCTTCCACTCTATCTAATCCTGTTTCTTCAACAATGTCTGCTACTATATCTGCTTTTGTCATAACTACTTATATATTATTCTATTTCCTTGCTTAGAAGGCGTCAAAAATAAGTTTCTAATTTGTTTTAATCCTTACTTTTAGCAAACATTTTTTCATTTTTCTGTGAATGACTAATTTTCATCTATTAATCGACAAATGGTATAGACAAAATAACAGGTCTCTACCTTGGCGAGAAACGAAAAATCCCTATTTCATATGGCTCTCGGAAATTATTATGCAACAAACTCGCATTGACCAAGGTACATCCTACTATTTGAAATTTATTACCGCCTATCCTACCGTTTATGATTTGGCGCATGCAAGTGAAGAGGATGTCCTCAACAATTGGCAAGGTTTGGGCTATTATAGCCGAGCGCGAAATTTGCATTTCTCAGCAAAACATATCGTAAATAAACTGGATGGTGTTTTCCCAGCAACATATTCAGAAATCCTCACGTTGAAGGGAGTTGGAACTTATACTGCTGCTGCGATTGCTTCTTTTGCATTTAACGAACGAAAAGCTGTGGTAGATGGCAATGTCTATCGTTTCATAGCTCGAGCCTTCGATGTTTCAACGGCTATCGATTCTACATTGGGAAAAAAACAATTTCAATGGATTGCTGACGAATTGATTCTAAACGCTGAGCCAAATATCCACAACCAGGCAATGATGGAAATGGGCTCGTTGATTTGCAAACCAAAACCTCTATGTGAAGCATGTCCTGTTCAAATGCACTGTCTCGCGTATCGCAACAACACCATTTCAGAACGGCCCATTAAACAAAAGAAGACCAAGGTAAGTGACCGCTATTTTCATTACCTCATCTATGATGTTAACGGGGAAACATTCCTTGAAAAACGCACTGAGAAAGATATTTGGCAGAATTTATACCAATTTCCGTTGATTGAACTAGAGGATGCTGCTGCGAATCCTGAAATTCTCGGAAAGTTGTGCTTTAGCTCAGCATCGGTGAAACACATATTGAGTCACCAACGCATTCACGCACGCTTTCATCACATCGAAGGTACGCCTGAGCAAATCGGAAAGAAGTGGATACGCGTCGATCGCACCAAGATTCAAGATTATCCAATCCCGCGAATCATTGACAGATATTTAGACAAGACAGCTAATGATTTCATTAAATTTTAGTACATTTAAGTATATTTGCTCCAATATCGACTTATGGCAGGAAGTGTTAATAAAGTAATTCTCATTGGTAACCTCGGAAAAGATCCTGAAGTACGGCATCTTGAAAACGGCGCTGTGGTGGCGAATTTCACGCTCGCTACCTCCGAAACGTTTGTTGATCGAGCGACAGGGGAGCGCCGAGAATCTACCGATTGGCACGACATTGTTGTGTGGAGGGGTTTAGCGGAAATCGTTGAAAAATACCTGAAAAAAGGCCACAAAGTCTACATTGAAGGTAAATTAAAAAAACGCTCTTGGCAAGATAAAGAGGGCAATACCCGTTACACAACTGAGGTTGTTGCAGATGAAATGACCATGCTCTCGCGTCCTGATTCTAGTGCGTTTCACGCATCTGGACCACCGTACGAATCAAGCGGCACGCCAAATCCACCGTCTAAAGTCGACGATATTATTAACAACGACTCGGAGGATCTTCCGTTCTAATTTGTTTTCATGACCTCAACAGACCCCTCGAGTATTACGCCCCTTATTCTTGAAAACACTTCAGATGCAGGGGCACAAATTGCCGGACTCGGCGCATCAGGAATGATTCTCTCATTTCTAGTTTTGCTCGTTCTTCTTCTTATTTCCGCATTGATTTCTGGCTCTGAAGCTGCATTCTTTTCATTGAGTCCAGCTGACAAGGAAGATATAAAATCCGATGACGGAAAGAACGCCTCTTACGTGAAGAAGATGCTCAATCGACCCAAAGAATTGCTGGCAACCATATTGATTGTTAATAATTTTGTGAATGTTGGGATTGTCATTCTTTCCAGCAGCATTTTCGCTACATTTTCGCCCGCTACCAAAGAAAACGCGTTGATGCACTTTCTGATTGAAGTCGTGGTTATCACACTCGTTTTACTCCTACTCGGTGAGGTTATCCCCAAAATATATGCCTCGAAAAACGCTTTGGGTTTTTCAAAAATGATGGGCCGAAATTTATATAATTTGAATCGACTCCCACCCATTTCATGGATTCGAGCGGGGTTAGTACATGGGTCTAGTTTTATTCAACGTACAGCTGGAAAAGGAAAGGTGCGAATTTCATCAGATGAATTGGAACATGCTTTGGCGCTCACTCGGGACGAAGAGGGTTCCGAGGACAAACAGCGAATCTTGGAAGGAATTGTGAAGTTTGGAGGTACTGATGTCCGACAAATTATGCGATCGCGAATGGACGTATATGCCATCGACGTGGATAGCACGTTCACAGAATTGATGGAGATGATTCTGGAGTGCGGGCATTCGCGAATTCCCGTCTACAAAGAAACGTTCGATCATGTACAAGGCGTTCTTTTTATCAAAGATTTGTTGCCATTTATTGGCTCGGACAAAGAAGATTGGCCATCCTTGATTCGAAAGCCATTCTTTGTGCCAGAGAATAAAAAAATTGACGATTTACTGAAAGAATTCCAAGAAAAACACTTCCATATTGCAATGGTCGTGGATGAATATGGCGGAACGAGTGGAATTGTAACACTCGAAGATATTCTGGAAGAAATTGTGGGTGACATCACCGATGAATTTGACGACGACGAAGTTGTGTATACCAAAATTGATGAGAACACCTATTTGTTTGAAGGTAGAACCTCGCTGGTTGATTTCTATAAAGTCATGAACATCGACGATAAAAATTCTGAAATCTATTCCAGTGTAGCCGACAGTTTAGGTGGATTTATCACGGAAAATGCTGGGAGGATTTTAATGAACAATGAATTTGTTTTGGCTGGAAATATCAAATTGATTGTTGAATCCAGTGACAAACGACGCATCAAAATGATCAAAGTTGTTAAACTCGATATAGCGAATTAGGATATGAAAAACGTGATACTTATCTCTGCACTCGTAATGAGCATTTTTGGATGTTCCGACGACAACCTCATTCCTAAACCACCAACCTATTTGCGATTGGAGCTTCCTGAACCGACGTATACCTTATATAATGACAGTTGCGCCTATTCGTTTGAAGTTTCTAAGCTCTATAAAGTATCGAATGCCCCAGACCAAGAATCAAACACCTGTCATAAGCGAATTGAACTTGGCCCTTTAAATGGCACGGCTTACATTCGATATTGGAACATGATCGAGCCACTCGCCTATTATGTGAACGGTGCAAACGACGAAATTGATCGTCACAAAACCAAAGCTGATAACATCATCAACGAAACGATTTTGCGCAGCGAGGACCGCGTTTTTGGCAGCTTCTTTGAATTGCAAGGAAATGTAGCAACTCCTTTTCAATTTTATCTCACCGATAGCACCTCACGTTTTTTATACTGTGAAGTCTTGTTCAATTCGACCCCAAATTACGATTCACTTCGCCCCAGTTTGGATTACCTCAAACGCGATTTGGATAAATTCATGGAGACCATTAAATGGAAAAAATAGATGAACACACGGTCTATTTAAGTCTCGGAAGCAATCAAGGAGACCGAATTGAAAACCTACAACGCGCGATTGAGCTCATTCAAGCACGCATTGGAATTCTAAAGCAGCAATCCAGAATATATCAAACACCGCCGCTCGGCTTTGAAGCCGAAATGGATTTTTTGAACTGCTGCATTGAAATTACAACAACCCTCAACCCAACTTCTCTTCTTGCTGCTACTCAAAAAATAGAGCTTGACTTGGGCAGAAAACAAACCCAATCAGGAGTATACACGTCACGAACCATTGATATAGATACCATATTATATGATAATCTAGTCGATAGTTCGCAAAAATTGAATCTGCCACATCCACGATTTCGCGATCGTAAATTCGTTCTGGAACCGATGTGTGAACTCAACAAAAACGGTTTAGACCCTATCACAAACCTGACAATGAAACAATTGCTTGCCAACTGTGGAGACCCTTCTGAGCTTAAAGTTTATCACCAAATAAAAAAATAGCATCTTTTAATCCTTGTTTCATCTTTACGTTCCAAAAAAAAATATGTAATATTGCAGTTGAAATTTGATTAGAATTTATTTTAAGAACAAACATGAAAAAACAAAGCATCAGAGTTTTAGCATTTGTTGCAGTTGCAGGTACGGGCGTATCGAGCTGTACTTTGTTGAAGGATTTAGAGTACACAGTTACTCCATGCCCACTAGAAATGCACGGTGACTCAGTAAAAGTGACAGTTGATATGACTTTCCCAGAGAAAGGTATCAAAAAGAAAGCATCAGCAGAAATCACTCCTATGTTGGGTGAAACTGCATTGAAGCCAGTAACCTTTATGGGTGAAAAAGCAACAGGTAATGGATCTGTGATCCAATACAAACCAGGTGGGAAGTATACCTACACTGATGTTGTTGCTTACAAACCTGCATTCGAGAACACCGAGTTGAAAATTACAGGAACTGTTTCTAAAGCAGGGACAGTGAAAGATCAAATCGAACCAATCGAAATCTGTAAAGGAACAATTGTTACTCCATTGCTTGTTGAGAAATGGGGGAAAGTGATTCTTGCTACGGATAATTTTGAACGTATTACGCCTCAAACAGCTTCGGCTCAAATCAACTACTTGAAAGGTAAATCAGATGTTCGCGCTACTGAATTGAAAGATGCGGATATCGTTGCTGCTGCAGATTGGTTGGCAAAAGCTGAAACAAATCCAAAAATCAACATCAAATCGGTGAAGGTTACAGGATTTGCATCGCCAGAGGGTGAAGAAGATAAAAACGGTACATTGTCTAATGATCGTGCTGCTTCAGCGAAAAAAGCGATGATGGATCTTGCTGTTAAATCTAAAAACACAAAAGCTTCAGGTGAAATTTATTCTACTTCAGGAAGTGGAGAGGATTTCCCAGGATTCGAGAAAGCATTGAAGGCTGACATGACAATGAATCAAGACGATAAAGCGTTGATTCTTCGCGTGATCAACATGAACAATACTCCTGCTGAACGTGAAACTGAGTTACGCAACATGCGTGCAACGTTTACATACTTGGACAAAAACATCTTCCCATTGCTTCGTCGTGCTGAGTTGACGACTTCGTATGATTTGACTGGTTTCTCTGATGAGGAATTGAAAGCATACTCTGTTTCTAAACCAGACACATTGAACTTGGAAGAATTGATGTTCTGTGCAACATTGTATTCTGATTTGAATGAGAAATTGAGAGTGTACAAAATTGCTGAAGCACGTTACGGTGACGATTTCCGTCCAGCAAACAACGTTGGAGCAGTATTGTACATGCAAAACAAAGTTTCTGAAGCAAAAGCTAAATTCGAAAAAGCGAACGGAATCAAAGACAACCAAATTTCTAAAAATAACCTCGCAGCATGTGCTATCGTTGATGGTGATCGTGCTAAAGCTTGGTCATTGTTGAAACAAGCTGGTTCGACTTCTGAAACTTCTTATAACAAAGGTGTGTTGAACATCCAAGATGGTGATTACAAAGATGCTGTAACGAACCTTGGATCTGAGGCAACTTACAACAAAGCATTGGCTCAATTGTTAAACGGTAACGCTAGCGCTGCTGTAACGACATTGAACAGCTCTGCAGACAAAGAAACTGCTCGCGGATATTACTTGAAATCAATTGCTGCTGCTCGTCAGGATCAATTGAATGAGGTTGTTAGCAACTTGCAAAGTGCTATCTCAAAAGATGGTTCTTACAAAGCGAAAGCAATGAAAGACCGTGAGTTCTTGAAATATGCTGAGAATGCTACTTTCACAGCAATCGTGAAGTAGTCTTAAACGAATTCTTTATCAAATAATAAGCCCTGATTCCTTGTGAATCGGGGCTTATTTTTTTAACCCAATGTGAACAATTCATTAATTAATATCAACACGGTCTGCACAATTGTTGATAACCTCCAACTCGTTAATCGCTAAACCAACTAGAGCGCTGATTTCCTAAATCGGTTAATAAAAGGAATGACCTGATCACCGCATGGAATGAGCCATTTTCAGAGCAACTTAACACGCCTATACGCTGTGGATAACAAGCAATTTTGACGCTTTGTGGTGCAGTGCAAATGCACTAACTTGCACCCAAATTCGATAATATGTCTTGTCAACTACTCAAAATTGCATTCGTGTTTCTGACCGCGTTTACCTCGGTTAATGCTTTTGGCCAAATCATGACATTTGAATTCTCTGCCCTTGCTGGAAACGAAGTCTCGGCCCCATCAAATTTTAACGATCCAAATATATCCGCAGGTACAATTACACGCGGAGCAGGACTCACTGCAGCAGGCAATACTCAGCGGTTTAACGCTACTAACTGGTCTACGGTTTCCATTCCGAACGCTGTAACCAACAATCAGTACATGCAATTTACCATTACTCCTTCAGCAGGTTGCAACTTCAGTATTAGCTCAATCGTCATCCAACTTCAACGTTCGGCATCAGGTCCTTCAGCGGTGGCCTTGAGAAGCTCTGCCGATGGGTTTACAGCTAATTTGGATGCTATTTATCCTATTGTCGATAACACATCAACTCAAACATTCACGTTTACGTTTACGCAGACTGCTATCACTGTCGCGACGACCTATCGCTTTTACATGAATGCCGAAGCCGCGGCAGGATCTGGAGGAATTGGTGATGGAACGGGTAATGATATCGTTGTAAACGGAAGTACAAGTTGTTCTGCCTCCAATTCAATCACAACGGGTATCGTTTCTGGTGGCCCATTCACAGTTGACTGTACCGCTCCCACGACCGATGCTGGTTCTGTTGCCTTCACCTCATCAGGTACCTTTGGAGGTGGTAATATCTATACGGCGCAATTGTCCGACGCTTCAGGCTCATTTGCTTCCCCCACATCGATTGGAACCTTAGCATCTGCAGCAAACAGTGGTTCGATCAATTTCACCATCCCAGCGGCAACGGCAACTGGCGCGGCATATCAGATTAGAGTTGTCTCAGACAACCCGGTAACCACAGGATCATTGAGCACAGCATTCACCATTACTCAATCCACGCCATGTGTAGTTCAGACACCTACGACCCCAGGCCTTATTATCAACGAATGGTCAAACGGCCCAGCTGGGAATGAAGAATATTATGAATTTGTGGTCGCAGGTCAATGCGGAACACTTGTTGACATACGCGGTTATATTTTGGATGACAATAACGGCACATTCACCACACCTGCTTCATATTCTGGCACTCAATCAGGAATTGCACCTGGACACTTTCGATTTGCGTACGATCCACAATGGGCTGCGATTCCGGTAGGTTCGTTGATCGTGATCTACAACAATGAAGAGCCAAACCCATTACTGCCAGCCGACGATCCAACGGATGCAAATAACGATTCTCTTTACGTTATTCCACATGATAATGCATTGTTCGAACGTTGCACAACCCTGCCAGGTACTACTTCACCGGATTCACTGTATTCGCCGTGCTCCTATGCGGTCGCTCCATTAACTGGTTGGGGTCCACTCAGTATTCGAAATGCAGGCGATGCCATTCAAATTCGGAACATTGATGGCTCCTATTATCACGGTGTTTCCTATGGCGGTGCTGAAATATCTGGCGGACCGAACAATTTAAAGTTGTTTACCGGATCAGGAACGGGAATGGTTGGATGGTTTACGGCAGGTGATTTCTACGATGTTGCCAATTGGAATTCTGGTGGAGTAGCCGGAAACGAAACCCCTGGAGTCCCAAACAATGCAGCAAACACATCTTGGCTGCAACTGATGCGCAATCCGAGTGCGATATTCTGTCCAGTCGTTCTTCTTCCTGTGGAATTATCTGATTTTAACGGCAAGAAAATAGAGGACGTTAACCTTCTTCATTGGGAAACGGCAAGCGAGAACAATTCTTCATACTTCACGTTGGAGCGCAGTTTAGACGCTCAAACATGGGAAGTCATTAGCATGGAAGCAGCCGCTGGATTTAGTCAGTCCAATATCACCTATTCGTTTCTAGACTATGGTTTCAGATCAGGTCACATCAATTATTACCGCTTGAGTCAAACAGATTTTGACGGAAGCACTGAAGTTTTTCAAAAACTTGTTTCAATCAACAATCGGACGCAAAAAATAGCATTAGTGAAAATTGTAAACATATTGGGTCAAGAAATTGATGCAGATGCGGATGGGGTTCAAATCCATGTGTTTAGTGATGGTTCAACGGTGAAGTATTTCAAGTAAATTTTTCTTCCCACCTCTTAGCAAGGTATTCCTGCTCTGCTTGCCCTTTCGTTGGGTAAAATGTACTTGGGACATCCAACACTCGGCAGTCCATTAAGGTCGAATAGCCTGAGTAAGAGATAACATGTTTTGCCGCACGAATCACCCTATCCTTTTCTTTCCAAGAACCAGTCACTTGTTCCACACCCATGATGGAAAGGTTAAGTACTGTGGAATGGATTACCGTGAGGTTCGGGAACTGCTCACGCACGTCCAATACCTTATTTATCAATGTTCTAGCATAAATTTCCGGCCCGCTTGCGATCAACACATGATCAATCGTTTTTTCCACCTCATCTTCATACATCGAAAAGCGTGAATACGGACCGATATAGATTCCGTTTTTTGGACAATTCGCACTCAATTTTCCCGCTATAGAAGATTTTTCATCGTCCAAAACCCAAACAACATCAAACTTCAACATCAACCTTCGGTGGATTTTCCCGACAGCCTTTTCGTACCATTTCAAAGGAAGATCGACCTGATGGGTCATAAAAATAGACGGTACTTTTGACGAAATAAATCCATACCGATGATCTGAGATGACATAATCAATCTTATGTGTGAACACCATCTCCTCCACTTCTATTCGCTCACGCTTCAATCGGTTTGACAAGGATCTCATTCTTCTCAGTAAATCCAACCCAAATTGACCTTTTCCTCCAAAATAAAATGGATATCCACTGTGTGGAATGAAGGTAACGTCCTCGAAATATTCTTCAAACACTACTTTTTGCACGTCGTCACAAGCTATGAATAGCTCATTTCCCTGATTTCGAAGTTGATGAATCATTCCAATGCACCGCGCCACATGCCCCATTCCCCAATTCAATGGTGAAATGAGAATGCGCTGATTGACGATGTTTTCGGGTCTCATCATGGCTTTAAAGATACCAAAATCATGTAATCAATTCCATCCTTGTTTCTGACCAACGAAACAACAATTCCTCCGCGGATCAAAAAATCATTGCCATTCCCAACTTTGGTACTATCTTTAACGTTATAATCAAAGAAACAAACGAATTATGTTCGATAACAAAGAATTCCACAAATACGCAACAAAGCATTTAGGGCTTAGTAGCATGCACATGGAACACTATATTGAGTCTTCCTTAACACCATATATCATTGAGGAGCGCCAGTTGAATATGTCTCAAATGGACGTTTTTTCACGTTTGATGATGGACCGAATTATTTTCCTTGGGACAGGAATCAATGATCAAGTTGCCAATATCATCAACGCTCAGTTGTTGTTTTTGGAGTCAGCTGATCCGAAGAAAGACATCCAAATTTACTTGAATTCTCCAGGTGGATCAGTGTACGCCGGTTTGGGAATTTACGATACAATGCAATACATCAAGCCGGACGTTGCAACGATTTGCACAGGTATGGCAGCATCTATGGGCGCGGTTTTATTGTGCGCAGGTGCAGATGGAAAACGTTCAGCCTTGAAGCACTCACGCGTGATGATTCACCAACCATTGGGTGGAGCACAAGGTCAGGCTTCGGACATCGAAATCACCGCTCGCGAGATTCAAAAATTGAAAAAAGAATTGTACGACATTATTGCGACGCACTCTAAACAAGATTACGAGAAAGTATGGGCGGATTCTGATCGCGATTACTGGATGACATCAACAGAAGCAAAAGAATACGGAATGGTGGATGAAGTGTTGCTTCGCAATCCAACCGTTTAATTAGAAATCCATTAATTTGAGCCTCCTCGTAGTTATTACGAGGGGCTTTTTTGTCACCGATAACTATGGCGAAGAAAGATACAACATGTTCCTTTTGTGGAAGATCTCGAGACGAGGTTGGAATGTTAATTGCCGGTGTTTCTGGTCACATTTGCGAAAGCTGTGTAACCCAGGCGCATACCATTGTGAAGGAGGAAAATGTCATTTCGGATAAGGGCGCTGAGCAGATCGTCAATGTGATGAAGCCGATTGAGATCAAGGAAAAGTTGGATGAATATGTGATTGGGCAAGAAGACGCGAAAAAAGTACTTTCTGTTGGGGTTTACAACCATTACAAGCGCTTGAATCAGCCGCCCACAAAGGACGATGTAGAGATTGAAAAATCCAATGT
>JBFYPU010000033.1:0-6107 GCA_041303175.1 Crocinitomicaceae bacterium
TACGTCAACAACGAATATCGTTCTTTTTGGTGATTTGGAAATCGTTCGTACACAATATGAATATTACGATTTGGCGGTTTCAACATTACCAGTTTTAACGCTTTCACGCCTTTTGATTCAACAACCGGGAGGAGGACTTCCATTGGCAGATAATTCAATTGTATTGTCAACAGTATTGCCAACTTCATCAGTTGGAATTCACTCTAACGGATTGGTGGCTTTCGAAGCTTATCCAAATCCAACAACAGGAAATGTTTCCCTTAAAGGAGAATTTGATGCAGACGCAACCGTATCGGTTTTTGATCAAAGCGGACGATTACTCCACACACAAGATGCTATCAATGGCGCGTCGATTGATCTTTCAAACTATAACACTGGCATGTATCTTTTGAAAGTTTCGAGTAACGGTGCAACAACGACAAAAACAATCGTTAAGCAATAAGTTTTACTTAGACGACTAACTTCTAAATGCCCGACGTTTCGCATAGATTCGTCGGGTTTTTTGTGTTCAATTGGTTTGAAATTGTGCTTAATCAAGTGCTCGATAAATGACCTGCTCCGTCTCGCGTTCAAGCGAATGCACGTAAATAATACAACGATCATATCTAAATGTGTAATGACTTCGGACGCAAGACGAGTGACCTTTGTCATGTGGTGGAAATGAATTCATTGCAAAAATCTAAAGAAAATGAAAAAATCAATTGGAGTGGTTTCAGTAACAGTTGTCTTGATGGCATCACTGCTTGTTAGTTGCTCTTCGTCTGCTGATGAAGTAGAAAATGCTGAGGAAGAACTAGTAGAAGCTCAGGAAAAATTAGATGAATCAAACGAGAAATACAAATTAGACATGAAAGATTACAAAGCAACAGTGGCTGCAGAAATAAGCACCAACGAACAGAGTATCAAGGATTTTAATGCACGGATTGAAACGCAAAAGAGCGAGGCAAAAGCTGAGTACAAACAGAAAATTGCAGATTTGGAAGCCAAAAATTCGGACATGAAGAAACGAATGGAGGATTTCAAAGCAGACGGTCAATCAAGTTGGGATATATTCAAACTGGAATTTAGCCGCGAAATGGAGGCCTTGGGAACATCTATTAAGAACCTTTCGATCACCGATGAAAAATGAGTGAAGCTAGAAACGGTACAGTTCTCGGCAATGCGCTGTACGCCATCGCTATTGTCATGGTGATTCTTTGGCTCATTGGATATTTTGGTTACAACGCAGGAAACCTCATTCATATCCTCCTAGTCGTTGCCATTATTGCAGTCTTGCTCCGAATCATTCGTGGCAGCTAACCTTTTTAAAAAAACAAGATGAAAAATAAATTCAAGTTAATCAGTGCCCTTTGCGTATTCACAACTTTAGGTGTAAACGCTCAAATAGATCTTTCCGAAGACAATCGAGAAAATTTCGAATTTGGAATCAAAGCGGGAGTCAACGTTTCAAATGTATGGGATTCAAAAGGTGAAGATTTTCAGGCAGACCCACGAGTTGGGCTTGCTACTGGGGTCTACTTCGCCATTCCAATCGGAAAATACATTGGCTTTCAACCAGAAGTTCTACTTTCACAAAAAGGATTACAAGGATCTGGAACACTCTTGGGATTCCCTTATTCATTTAGTCGAACAACGACTTATTTGGACGTTCCTTTGTTGTTGCAAATCAAACCAGCACCCTTCATCTCACTCGTAGCTGGACCAACGTTTTCCTATCTTTTCAAACAAAAAGATGTGTACACCTTTGGTTCAAACAGCGCAGAACAGGAACAGGAATTTGAAAACGATGAAATTCGAAAAAACACCCTAGGTTCAACTGTTGGAGTGGACATTTATATCTCAAGTGTTGTGCTTTCCGCGCGAGCAGGATGGGATTTTCAAACCAATCTTGGTGATGGAACCAATACTACTCCGCGCTACAAGAACCGATGGTTGCAATTCACCGTTGGATTCAAAATTTAACCGGACTCAACAACCGAGCAAACATACTTGAAAAACGAACAAAGAGGAGCGCTAGCAGACGCGAATCTTCATCAACAATCAGTTGCAGCGGAAAGGTTAATCTTCACTAGGATTCGCCACTCAGTTTAGGGAAGTTTGATCCACTTTTTTAATAAGCAATTGATTGTTGATAGTTTTTCATTTTACTGTTACCAATCCACCCATTTCTTCTTATATTCGAGTAATGCAAGATCTTATGGTAAAACGATTACTCTTTAGTACATTCTCCCTCCTACTTTCGCTTCATTCACAGGCACAAATCAATGAAGATTTGCAACCCGAAGAACGCGCCTATCTCTTTCACATCGTGAAAAAAAGCCCTATTTTGGATCAGAATTTTGGGCGGTATTTTGACTACCAAGGACCTGCTATAAAATTCCCGAACGGTGCACTCAACTACGATTCCATTGAATTATTGATCATCAATGAGCCTGAAGCACTCGTAATTCGTAAAGAAGAAATTGCCAAATCTCCAAAAGGATTGATCGCAGAAGCAGCGAACAAAATGGCGCTCTGGGAATTGAACAAAACCTTGCTTGCAAAACGAGAAGATCCCGACGATTTGAAAGAATATCAAACTGAATACGCACGATTCGAAGCATTTTTGTTGGAAAAACTGCCCGCTGCTTGCTACAAATCAAAAGACGGAGAGCAAACACCGAACCCCAAATTACAACAAGTGATGAACCCAAGTCTAACCTTGGATGACAAAATCGCGATGCTAGAATCCTTTCGTTTTTTGTCTGAGGTGGATCAACTCGAAACGATTAACGCAATCAATTACGCCGTTGACACCTACGTCGATTTGAGAGCAGAAGAAATTTACCGTGCACTCGGCGGAACAGCTGAACGCTTCGACAATGTGCTCATTGCTGCGGGTGATGGAAGCAGCACCACAGGAATGTTGGAAGAGCGCGAAAAGGACGAAAACGGTCGTTGGAACAAGGGATTGCCCAAAGCGGTTGGACTTTTCCCCTACTCTGTTTATTTAGAATCCACCGAAGAAAAGAAAAAGGTGACCACGAAAATTGAGTCGATGCGGTATGTAACCAAAGACTTTACAACTGTTGGAAACAATCGACACACCAACATTCACTTCGACGTTTGGGGCTACAACACCTCAAAGCAAACGACCGTGGTGATCGAGAAAAACGGATTGAACTACCATCTTTTTGGATCTGGTGAAACGCGTTTTCTTTCCCCTGACTCCACATTTTCAAGTGGCACAACGTTTCAAAGTATCATCAACGATTTAGAATTCAATAAAATAGCGAAACTGAATGATGCCATTTATGGAAAAAAAGGATACGATTATTGGATTGAATACAATGAAAAAAAGCGCGATCAAACCGAATTGAAGATCGAAAAAAAGGAAAAAGAATATTCGGATCTTGGCTTCTCCCCGATTACAACATCGTCAAAAGCATCACGACAAGTGAAAAAATCGAAAAAACAAGCCATCAAGGCTGGTACAGGAGTTTTCGATGGAGAACCCACAACTGAATCGAGCAGAAAGGAACGTAAGGAACTGCAAAACAGTATTGTAGGGCTTTACGCACTTTTCGAAGGGTACAAACAAAAAATTGCTGAACTAGAGGTTGAAAAACAAGCTGCTATTGACCTGATGGCAATTTATCAACGTAAATTGGACACCTATAAAGCCCTAATGGGCACAAAATGGGCGAGCTTCGTAGAAGTTGACGGTCTCTATACGTTTGAGGATTCAACCACATTTGATGTGTTGACCCAAGAATTTCAGTTCAAACCATCTGATAAAATCGAGGATTTTGAAATTCGTTTGATTGCCATTCCAGAATCGTCACTTTCTACTTCCGCAGACGAGGTAATGCTGCACATCAATCTAATTGACGCGATGCCGAACTACGACGCGCGAATCAATTTAGAATTGAACGACGTATTCGCCTCCGATCAATGGAAATTGCCGAAACCGCTTTTTAACCGTGAGGATAGCGTTGCGCTCACCGTATTTTTTGAAGGACTGCTTGATAAAAAAGTGGAATTTGAAATCATTGGCCGCGGTCAAGGAATTGGTATGTGGAACGGAACCCAAACGGTGAAAGCCATTAAACCAACCGAATTGAATGCTTATCCAGGAGAGGGAACAAAAATGGATTCAACCTTCCTGCGCTTGAGAAAGTCAGAATTGTTTATCAATATGGGAAGAAACATCGTCGTGAATGTAAATTCATACACCGATCCTGTTAAATCATCTATCGCGATTACCAACGAGACGTTTACTGTGGCAATGACGAAATATGGACTCACTAAAAATGACATCCTTTCTGCGTATCGAACACATGCCATTTTAATGAATCTCAAGAGTGAAATCAACGTGTTAGCAGGAAAATATTTGTCCCGCGAACAAGCGAGTGTTGTGATTGACCGGTTCAACAAGCAATTGGAGAAAACCCGCGTTTCCGTTGGTCGAACAGCGTTTAAGTTGTCGGATTTTAACTGATTAATAGGCATCGACTCAGCGTTCCTGAAATTATTTTTTTGAATATCCATTCACTGGAAGTGTAACCAATTCCTGGAGCAACTATTATGTACACATAGTATTAATTAATTTCTCCGCCATGAAAATCTACATCGTCCTCTTGTTAATCGCCATGCCATTCGTTGGCCAATCACGTGATCTTCTTTTCAACCGCTTGGAAAAATTGCATAAAAAAGATCAAAAAAAATGTTTGGAAGTCGCGCAACGCTACATGAATCAATTTCCTGAAAATGCCGCGCCATATTATTTTTCAAGTATTATATACAATGCAAAGTCCGACAAATCGCGCACGACTGAGGGAAAATACCGAAACATGAAGCGCGCAATTGGCTATGCCGTGACCTTTGAAGAAAAGGCAGATGATGAACTGACACAAAAAGTGAATTGGATTGAATACCGAGAAGCACTTTCCGAGCGCACATCACGCATCCTAACAAAACTGGAAGCCGAGGAAAAATCTAAGTTTGCAGACGATTTGCTGGCACAGTACCAAAAATTGGATGTATCAACCGACGCCTTTTTGGAAGAAACAGATGCAGAGGATCTTGAACTTTTCGAAGGAGAAATACTGGAGGAGAACGAACTAGTGATTCTACCAAATTCCAACGAAAGTGACAAAAACAGTGAAGCAATGATTGTGAACGGAAGTTCAAAGATTCAATTTTTCGGCTTGCCAAAGGGCAACGAAATTGTGATGTCGGCGGATGTACAGGAAGAACAAGAAGTGTTAGTGTTGATCAACAAAGAACGCGTTCGTTTGGGGATGACGCCACTGGAATGGGATGAGAAGCTAGCAAATGCTGCACGTTACCATGCTTACGACCTCGCGACACAAGATTATTTTGATCACCAAAGTTATGACCTCAAAAACGGAAAGTTGGTGGAAGTTGGTGGTACATTTGAGCGCATTCGGAAATTCTATTCGGCATCTTTCGTGAATTCAGAAAACATTGCAGCTGGCAATCAATCAGCAGAAGCGACCTATGAACAATGGTTCACCAGCAAAGGGCATTATGAAAACATGTTCAATGAATCCAGCCGAAAAGTGGGATTGGGCGTTTTTTATGATCCAAACTCAACTTATGGTTATTACTGGGTATTCTGCACGGCGTTATAGGATTATTGGATTATTGGATTATAAGGAATGAAATCAAAATCCTTCAATCTTAATTAATCAAAAAACTCATCAGCAAAATTCACCAAAAATACTTTTTCGGTTCCACGTGTCAATGCAGTATAAAGCCAACGGTAATAATCTGGTCCAAGAATTTCATCATTGATGAAACCTTGATCAATGTACACATGCGCCCACTGCCCTCCTTGAGACTTGTGACACGTCACTGCATAGGCATATTTTACTTGTAAGGCATTGAAATAAGGATCTGCTAAAATGGCATCATAGCGTTCTTTTTTCACACGAAGGTGTGCGTAATCGCGTTCGATCTCGTAAAACAAATCCTTTGAGCGCTCGCGGCTCAGCGCTGGTCCATCCGCCATAAGCGACTCCAGATGAATGGTTAATTCCACCTCACCTAAATCGGTATAATCGACAAACTCAACGCTCACACGCGCAAATTCGAACCCATAG
>JBFYPU010000034.1:0-6626 GCA_041303175.1 Crocinitomicaceae bacterium
GAGGATAAAAAGGACGATGAAAGCAGTACGAAGGACATGTCGTTATGGACGATTTTTCTTCTTTCATTTGCCAGTGGTTTCGCTGCGTTACTCACTCCGTGTGTCTTCCCTATGATTCCGATGACAGTGAGTTTCTTCACGAAACAAAGCAAAACTAGAGCAAAAGGGATAAAAAATGCAATTCTATATGGGATTTCGATCATTGTGATTTATATCCTATTGGGCACGGTTGTTACGGCAATTTTTGGCGCGGAGGTGTTAAATGAAATGTCTACCGACCCATGGTTTAATCTAGTGTTCTTCGTTATATTGGTTGTTTTTGCGATCTCCTTCATGGGAGCCTTTGAAATTCGATTGCCAAGTAAATGGGTCAACAGCGCTGATTCGAAAGCAGATAAAGGAGGCGTGATCGGAATATTCTTTATGGCGCTTGTTTTAGCCTTGGTTTCATTCTCGTGTACTGGACCAATTGTTGGATCACTTATCGTTGAAGCGGCAAGAGAAGGTGGCATTGCACCAGTAGTTGGAATGTTTGGTTTCTCATTCGCGCTCGCCTTGCCATTCACATTATTCGCAATCTTCCCAGGATGGATGAATTCGCTCCCACAATCAGGTGGTTGGTTGAATACAGTGAAAGTTTTCCTAGGATTTCTCGAATTGGCACTTGCATTCAAATTTTTATCGAATGCAGATTTAGCTTGGGATACGCACATGCTCGAAAGAGAAGTGTTCTTATCAATTTGGATCGCAATCTTTGGTACATTGGTGCTTTACCTATTTGGAAAAATACAATTGCCACACGATAGCCCAATTGAACGCATTTCTGTGGGGCGTGCAATGCTAGGTGTACTCACGCTTTCCCTAGTGATCTATATGATTCCTGGATTGTGGGGCGCACCTTTGAAATTGATCAATGCTTTCCCTCCACCAAGTAATTATGCTGAATCACCACTTGGTGTAGGTGGTGGTTCTGGTGGCGCTACACATGGTGAGGAAGGAACACATCTTGGACCGCAAAAATTGATGGTTTATGACGATTACGAGAAGGCGTTGGCAAAGGCAAAGGAAGTAGGAAAACCGCTATTCGTCGATTTTACAGGGGTGAATTGCGTAAACTGCCGTAGAATGGAAGAATCCGTTTGGGGTGAGCCAGGCATCATTGATAAATTGAGAGATGATGTGATCATTGTTTCATTATATGTAGATAAAAAAGTTCCACTCGCGAAAAAGGATCAAACCACAACGATCATTAACGGTAAGAAGAAAACAGCTACAACTATCGGTGAGAAGTGGATGTACATGCAAATTTCCAAATACAAGATTGCAACACAGCCCTATTACCGAATGATTGGTCCGAATGGTGAAGATTTATCAAATGGATCAGCGGATTACGATAATCATAAAAGGGCTGAAAAATTTGACAAATGGCTCAGTGACGGCCTCACCGAATACAAAAAACTTGCTAAATAGTACAAATCCCTAGGCACGTGAGTCTAGGGATTTTTTTAGCTTTATACACATGAATAATTTCTGGATTACACCCATCGAATACTTGAAGGGAGTCGGACCACAGCGCGCCGATTTGCTGAAGAAGGAGATTGGCGTGTATACCTTCCAAGATCTATTGGAATACTACCCGTTTCGATATGTTGATCGATCCACTTACCACCAAGTCTCGGATCTCAGTGGCCTCGATGGATTCTGTCAACTTAAAGGAAGAATCACACATTTGTTGGAATCGGGGACTGGAAATGCCAAACGACTTACTGCCAAATTTGAAGACGGATCTGGCATGATTGACCTAGTGTGGTTCAAAGGAGTATCGTGGATGAAATCGTCAATTGAGCTGAACAAGGAAGTTCAGATTTATGGAAAGCCAAAGATGTTTGCCAACAAATGGAACATTCCGCATCCCGAAATTTCTGCGGTAAACACAGCTGATGAGGTGGGATATCAACCGGTCTATTCGAGCACAGAACGCTTGAATTCGATGAATTTAAACACCAAAGGAATCGAAAAACTGGTGCGCACACTACTCGAGGAAAACACGCATGCATTTGAAGACCTTTTTCCACCTGAGTTTCGTGTTAAACACAGATTGGTGGAACGTGATACCGCACTGCGTGGTGTTCATCTTCCCAAAACCGAAGAACAGGTACAAGCCGCTCGCTACCGATTGAAATTCGAAGAACTCTTTTTCCTTCAAATGGAACTGCTGATGCGCAAGAAAATTTCCATGGAGAAATCGGTGGGTTTTGTGTTTGGTTCGGTTGGCGAACAGTTCAATCATTTTTACCATTCAGTTCTGCCGTTCGATCTAACAAATGCACAAAAACGTGTACTCAAAGAAATCCGAAGGGATATGAATACCGGTCACCATATGAATCGTCTGCTACAAGGAGATGTAGGTTCAGGGAAAACACTTGTCGCATTGTTGGCGATGCTTTTGGGCGTTGATAACGGTTTTCAAGCAGCATTGATGGCGCCAACAGAGATTTTGGCGACACAACATTACGAATCCATTAAATCGTTCATGGACGGAATGAATGTGCGCGTAGAATTACTCACCGGATCGACCAAGAAGAAAGATCGGGCAATCCTTCACGAAGGACTCAAGAATGGTGATGTCGCGCTGCTCATTGGTACCCACGCTTTACTCGAAGATGTTGTTGTATTTAAAAATTTGGGATTGGTGGTCATCGACGAACAACATCGATTTGGTGTCGCGCAGCGTGCCCGCATGTGGAAGAAAAACACGACGCCACCGCATGTGTTGATTATGACTGCAACACCCATTCCGCGTACACTCGCCATGACATTTTATGGTGACCTCGATGTTTCCGTGATCGATGAATTGCCACCTGGGAGAAAACCCATTACAACCCTGCATAAGAAAGACGCAAATAGACTGCGCGTTTTTGGGTTTATGCGGGAAGAAATTGCAAAAGGACGGCAAGTTTATATCGTCTATCCACTCATCAATGAATCCGAAACCTTGGATTTTAACAATTTGATGAACGGCTACGAAGCAATTTCGCGTAGCTTTCCGCTGCCTGAATACCGCGTGAGTATAGTCCACGGGAAAATGAAACCTGAAGACAAGGAATTTGAAATGAATCGTTTTGTGCGAGGTGAAACGCAAATCATGGTGGCAACAACCGTCATTGAAGTGGGAGTGAACGTCCCCAACGCTTCGGTGATGATCATTGAGAGCGCAGAACGATTTGGACTTTCGCAGTTGCACCAATTGCGCGGAAGAGTGGGGCGGGGAGCCGAGCAATCCTATTGTATTTTGATGACGGGCGACAAGCTTTCCGAAGACACCAAAAAACGGATCAAAACAATGGTGCGCACCAATGATGGATTTGAAATATCGGAGGTTGATCTCCAACTCCGTGGACCGGGTGATCTCTTGGGGACACAACAAAGCGGCTTGCTAGATCTAAAAATCGCGAACCTCAGCCGAGATGGTCATATCGTATCGGCAGCGCGCGAAGCAGCCAAAGAACTATTAACAAAAGACCCGAGCCTCATCGAAACCATCCATGTTGGAATCCGTGCCAAGTTGAATTCTATGTTGCGATCTAGACCGAATTGGGGGAGAATCGCGTGATCCAACACCGCCGAAGGCAGCCCCGAAGAGAATCCAATAATCCAAAAATCCAACGATCCAAAAATCCAACGATCTAATGATCCAACAATCTCTTATTCAAATCGCTATATTTTTTAACGCCTTTTACGTAGTAATTCCATAATAGATTTCCGCGGAACATGCCAGTTGAGTTGAATGACGTAGAACTGGATTTGACAGCTTTTCGTTTTTTGAGAAAGGTGTTGATTTTGCCGTAGAATGCCATATGCGCCTTGAACACGGCTCCAAATTGTTTGAATTCTCCCTTAGCAAGAAAGCTCAGTGCTGCGATTCCATCAATCATCATCCGCCACACCAGCTTTGGAAATAGCCAACCTTCGTGGTTTTTGGTCAGCATAAACAGGCTATTCCTGAAATTCAAAAATGTTTTCCGTGGAGAGCTGTAGGGAAGTGTGCCGCCACCAACATGGTATACCTCTGATTTGGGAGACACGAGAAAGCGATAATTTTTCCGTTTCAAACGCCAACACAAATCAATTTCTTCCATGTGTGCGAAAAAATCTTCATCAAATCCTCCCACTTCATGAAAACAGGAAGAACGAATTGCCATGCAGGCTCCTGTAGCCCAAAATATTTCTTGCGCCCCATCGTATTGTTGGTGATCTTCTTCCACAAGCTGTAAAATGCGTCCACGGCAAAATGGGAAATAATTGATATCTAAAAATCCTCCAGCGGCGCCTGCGTGCTCGAAATTGGAGCGGTGTTTATACGACTTCACTTTGGGCTGGCAACCTGCAACATGCTCGTCCGTGAAGCATGCGAGTAGCGGCTCTAACCAATTTTCGGTGGTTTCGATATCGCTATTCAACAACACATAAAATTCTGCGTCCACGTGTTGAAGCGCATCGTTGTAGCCTTTGGCAAAACCGCCATTGGTGAGGTTCTGTATGATCTCAACACTTGGGAAATTGGTTTGCAGATACGCAACGGAATCATCAGTGGAAGCATTGTCTGCAACAATTACACGCGCACCTTTTGAGGTAGCAATAACGGATGGCAGGAATTGTTCCAAGAAGGATTTTCCATTCCAATTTAAGATCACTATCGCCGTTTTTTCCAACACGGGTCGAAGTTAGTGGAAATAATACTAAACTGTGTTTGATTTTAAAGTTTGTTCAGAATACAACCTAATTGACTTGCAAACGGATCAATATTGTTCGTAGTATTCAGACGCGTTTCCGCCAAATTGGTCCTGAACATCCCCATTAGGGTCGTCAACATTGCCATTTTTGGTATTTCGTTTCGAGAGTTCTTTTTGCCAGCCCGAATTTTTTAATTCGCCTATCATATCTGAATGGAGTAAACGATAGGTGTTGTTGACTAAGTCCGGATTGTAGAAAATGAACCGTTTATTGGAAAATTTGCCAATCTCGTTGTACATCCAAATCTCGAACGGATATTCCGTTGACGAATTTTCACGCTCAGTGATATTTGTTGGTGAACCGTATTGAAGGTAAACGCGCCCACGATCGGTTTCAAATCCCTCCTGAAAATTATTGGAGTAGAGTCTTTCTACCAACAGTACCTGATTTTTGTACTTCATCCAAGCCTCGTTCGTATTTTCGGGTGCTGTTGCCGCCCAAAACATTTGAAGGTGTTTTCGCGCCAAATTACCGTCCTTTTTCTTCGCAATATCTATGATGTTCTTCACTTCATTCGCGCCAGAAATGGGGATCAAAGACTCCAAAAAGAAGCCAACGCTATCGTCTGTAATGGAATTTTGGAAAGCGGGGTCAAGCACCACGTCATTCGCATTAAGATTAAACATGATTTCATTGCTGCGTTCAAATTCGTAGGATTCGGTAGATAACTCCATCATATTGCGATTGAGCAGTGTATAACTTAAGATGAATTTTCCAGAAGGAACATTTGTAATGTCCACTTGTCGCAAAATTGGGACAACCGGTGCGGTTTCGTGTCGACTCATTTGGCTCACTTCTAACAATTCAGTTCCAGTGGTCGCATCAGTTAATGTTTGTCGAACCGCGAACACGCTGTCTGGAAGTAAATTGGTGTTGTACAACTCAAGGTAAACTGGAATTGAGCTGAGTTCTTTTGGGTAAAAGGTTACAAGTCGGGGGATCAAGTCATAGCCCGATTTGAAAAAAGGAGAAGTTCCATCACCACGTTTTGCGAACTCCGCTACTTCGATGTCTGAAATGGAAATGGCATCACTCATTTCGGTTACAGTGAGCATTTGGGTCAATTTTAAGGAAGGAAATTCGCTGTTCAAATCCATTAATTCTAGATCGAACTGATAAGTTCCTGCAGGGAGTGGATAACGACGGATGTCGTAAAAATCTTCGATCAAACTATCTTTCATAAAAGGCGTTTCGAGCCGATACATATCTTCTTTGATCGTAATTGATCCTTGTGAAATTTTCATCGAAACTCCTACATCGCCAATCAATCCGCCATCTTTGGCCTTGTAATTAATCGAATAGCCGATAAATTGAAGGTGAAATTCGACATAATTCCCTACTTCTGGAGCGAAAAATTGCTTGTTGTCAACGTATGCTCTCATTTGTCGATTTTGTCCAAACGATTGGAACGACATCAAGAGAATTAAAGCGATCGTACTTAGGATTTTCATAAAGCACCATTTTTGGTTGTGATAAAGATACGAAAACTGCATGTCAAATTATAATGAAGTCTTTGATATTGATCAAGCGGTGCGTTTTAGTGAATGATCGGTAGGCGACGAGAATGGAAGATGTTGAGAACGAATTACTTTAGAAAATATTAAAAAAAACTTTCAGTATCGCTTGTTGGTTACCAAGAAATAAGTACTTTTGGCGCGGAGAATTGCCAGAGTGGTCGAATGGACCGGTCTTGAAAACCGGCGTACTTCACGGTACCGTAGGTTCGAATCCTACATTCTCCGCAAAGAAAGCCAAGCACTTAGTGCTCGGCTTTTTTGTTTCCCACAAGCGAAGCTAGCTTCGCTTGTGGGAAACAAAAAAGCCGAGCACTA
>JBFYPU010000035.1:0-2850 GCA_041303175.1 Crocinitomicaceae bacterium
ATTTGAAGTTGGTCAGTAATCGGAAAGGATTGTACGCGCACGTTACTTTTCCCAGATTTAATTAGAATTCGTTTGGCTGTTATTCCGTAAACCGTGTTGTCTCGCTTCCGCTTATCGACGAAAAAGCGACCGATGAGCATGTAAAAACCAACGAATACAAAAGGAATCCCGAACAAAGAGAAAAGGATGCTCGCTTGAGAAGCCATGGTGACCCAAAAAACAGCGAATCCGAACCAAATTGCACTAAATGGAATCAAGAAGATGTCAATGAATTGAAAGCGAATCCCCAATTTTGGTCGACCTACCCACAGCAAGCGTTCATCGCGGTCGAGATAACCGTCAAATTCTTTCTTTAAGAGGTTGTCAACAAATAGCATTTTGATCGAAAATGGGGTTTGAGATTCCACTCGAAAAGTAGCATTTTTTTTGGTCACGATTCAGTCCTTCAAGTTTAAATTGTAAATCACTTGCAATCAGTGCGGTTGAGTCAGTAATTCTTGGGCATGCACAGTATCTATTACCGCTTTTTTTTTTGTGTCTTATTCCTTACTTTTACACGCCTCCACAAGCGGAGAAACACAACATCTTATGGAACACATTGCACCTTATATTCCTACGAACAAAATTCGAATTGTTACGGCAGCTTCACTCTTCGATGGTCACGATGCAGCAATCAATATCATGCGACGAATCATCCAAGCTACTGGATGTGAAGTCATTCATTTAGGACACGATCGTTCCGTGGAAGAAGTGGTCAATTGTGCCATTCAGGAAGATGTTCAAGCAATTGCAATGACGTCCTACCAAGGTGGACACACGGAATATTTCAAGTACATGCACGATCTATTGAAGGAGAAAGGTGCAGGGCAAATCAAAATTTTTGGTGGTGGCGGCGGAACCATTCTCCCTTCTGAGATTGCGGAGTTGCAAGAATATGGGATCGAGCGCATTTACCACCCAGACGATGGCCGTGAATTGGGGCTTCAAGGAATGATCAACGATTTGGTGAAACGATGCGATTTTCCAGTTGGGCAAGTGTTGAACGGTGAGGTTGAAGAATTAAAGGAGAAAAATGACGCGAAAATCGCACGTTTGATTTCGGCGGCGGAAAATTTCGCGGATGAAGCGAAAGATGTACTCACGAGAGTGCATGAAATAGCGAATGCGGTATCTGTTCCGGTACTTGGAATCACAGGAACAGGTGGTTCGGGTAAATCGTCTTTGGTGGATGAATTGGTTCGTCGTTTTCTCATTGATTTCAAGGATAAAACGATTGCGGTGGTTTCAGTAGATCCTTCAAAACGAAAAACTGGCGGTGCATTGCTCGGGGACCGAATTCGAATGAACTCCATTAAAAATGAACGGGTCTACATGCGCTCGCTCGCTACACGTCAATCCAATTTGGCACTTTCGAAGCACGTGGCAGAAGCGATTGCCATCCTGAAAGCTGCGGAATACGATTTGATTATCCTCGAAACGTCGGGAATTGGACAATCGGATACGGAAATTTTGGACCAT
Source organism: Crocinitomicaceae bacterium (assembly GCA_041303175.1). GTDB lineage: Bacteria > Bacteroidota > Bacteroidia > Flavobacteriales_D > Crocinitomicaceae > UBA4466. The sequence continues at coordinate 1,519 of JBFYPU010000035.1, forward strand.
TCAGACATGTCGCTGTATGTGATGACGCCAGAATACGGTGCGGCTACACAATTGGAGAAAATCGACATGTTGGACTTTGCCGATGTGATCGCCCTCAATAAATTTGATAAACGCGGTGCCTTGGATGCGGTGCGCGATGTACGAAAACAATACCAACGCAACCACAATTTGTGGGACAAGAATACGGACGAAATGCCGGTTTACGGTACGATCGCTTCCCAATTCAACGATCCAGGGATGAATACCTTGTACAAGGTTATTATGGATAAAGTGGTCGAAAAAACGGGAGCAAATCTGAAATCGACCTTCGAAATTACCGATGAAATGTCGGAGAAAATATTTGTTATTCCACCCGATCGCACGCGCTACCTTTCGGAAATTTCTGAAAATAACCGCAGCTACGATGCGTGGGTGGAACAGCAAGTACTGGTTGCTGATCGCCTTTTCGGATTGAAATCATCGATGGATACTTTGGCTACTTCTAAAATGGAAGACAAAGACCGATTGATCAAGAGCTTACAGGAAGTTTTCGAAAGCGAAAAATTGAATTTTGATCCGAAAAATTGGGCGCTGATCGAAGCGTGGGAAGAAAAGAAAAAAATGTACCGCGAACCTGTGTTCAAATTCAAAGTTCGTGACAAAGAACTGGCGATTGAAACGCACACGGAATCCCTTTCGCATTCGCAGATTCCAAAAATTTCCATGCCGAAATATTCAGGTTGGGGTGATATTTTGAAATGGTCGTTGCAAGAAAACGTTCCGGGTGAATTTCCCTACACGGCTGGTTTGTTTCCATTCAAACGTGAAGGTGAAGATCCGACGCGCATGTTCGCAGGAGAAGGTGGACCTGAGCGTACAAACAAACGTTTTCACTACGTGAGTCTTGGGATGCCAGCCAAACGATTGTCAACGGCGTTCGATTCGGTTACATTATATGGAAACGATCCCGATTTGCGACCTGATATTTACGGGAAAATTGGAAACGCAGGTGTATCGATCTGCTGTTTGGACGACGCGAAAAAATTGTACTCTGGTTTTGATTTGTGCGATCCGAAAACATCGGTTTCTATGACCATTAACGGTCCAGCACCGATGCTTCTCGGCTTTTTCATGAATGCTGCAATCGATCAGAATTGCGAAAAATATATCATTAAAAATGGCTTGCAAGCGGAGGTAGAAGCAAAGATAAAGGCGATTTACGCGGTAAAAGGCACAAAACGTCCGAGCTACCAAGGTGATTTGCCTGAAGGAAATGACGGATTGGGCTTGATGCTGCTTGGTGTCACAGGAGATCAAGTGTTGCCAGCAGAAGTGTATGCCGAGATCAAAGCG
>JBFYPU010000036.1:0-8647 GCA_041303175.1 Crocinitomicaceae bacterium
CACCCGTTGCGAACTTTAGTGGGACGCCCACATCAATTTGTGCGGGACAATCTGTTTCATTTACGGATCTTTCAACAAACGCGCCAACTGGATGGCTATGGAATTTTGGAGATGCAACAACGTCTACCCTTCAAAATCCTTCGCATGTGTATGCGACTGCTGGAAACTACACAGTAACGTTAACAGCATCAAATGGAAACGGATCGGATCCGCACACTCTTACGAATTACATTACAGTGAACCCAATTCCTGCGATCACATCGACCAAAGTAAATTCAACAAACTGTACGCCAGTTAATGGAACAATGACGATCAGTGGTACTGGAACGGGTGTGGTGAGCTGGACGGGCACAACTTCTGGAACATCTGGAACGGTAACCTTGCCATACACAATTACTGGTCTTGGCGCAGGATCTTATACAGCGACCTTTACGAGTGCTGCTGGTTGTGTTTCAAATACAACTACGCAATCCATAACCATCCCCGCAAATCCTGCGGTTACAGCAAGTGGGACAGCGACAATTTGTGCCGGTCAATCGACACCAATTTCAGCTGGTGGAGCAACGACGTATTCATGGAACAATGGAGCAGGAACATCAGCTTCAACTACTGTTTCGCCAGCGACAACCACAACGTATACTGTAACAGGTACAACGGGAGGATGTACAAACACCGCATCGGTTACCATTACGGTTACTCCTTTGCCTAGTGTTACCGCATCTGGAACAGCAACCATTTGTGCTGGTCAATCTACGCCAATCTCGGCAGGTGGAGCGACAACCTATTCTTGGAATAACGGCGCTGGAACAGCTGCGTCAACTACGGTTTCACCGGCGACAACAACAACGTATACGGTGACAGGTACAGCATCTGGATGTTCAAATACGGCTGCTGTTACCATTACGGTGAATCCACTTCCTACCGTTAGTGTAACTGGAACAACGAATATTTGTCCAGGTCAATCAACGACACTCACGGCATCAGGGGCAACAACGTATGCATGGAACAATGGTGCGGGATCGGCTGCAACGGCAACGGTTTCACCAGTAACAACGACGACGTATACTGTAACAGGTACAGCATTGGGTTGTTCGGATACTGAAACCATCACAGTGGTTGTTGGGGGAAGTACAAGCTCTACCCAAAATGTTTCTTTGTGTCCAGGTCAATCCGTTACTGTGGGTGGAAACACTTACTCAACGGCAGGAACTTACACGGATGTGTTCACAATCGCCGCGGGATGCGACAGTACGGTGACAACAATCGTCACTGAGCTTGCAGCAACATCTTCAACGGAAAACGTGGATATTTGCGAAGGTTCAAGTTACACAGTACTTGGAAATACCTATACTGTTGCAGGAACGTACACGAATCTGACAACAAACACGGCAGGATGCGACAGTACAGTTACGACAATTTTGACCGTGAATCCGAATCCAATCGTGACTATTGTGCCAACGGTGATTGATACGCTTTGCGAGTCGTCAGAAGCGCTCGTATTGGTTGGAACACCTGGTGGAGGAACCTTCAGTGGAAGTGGAATCAGTGGTTCTGTCTTTGAACCTTCAGTCGCAGGAATTGGAACGCACGTCATTACATATGCGTTTACGGATGCGAATGGATGTAACGGACAAACAACAGTCATTGCGATTGTAGACGAATGCTCAAATGGAATCGGTGAAGTAGGCTTAACAAATGTGACGCTCTTCCCAAATCCAAATGAAGGACTCTTCACGATTACAGGTTTGGCGATTGGAACTGCATACGAAATTTTCGATGAAACAGGTCGATTGGTCGTAGAAGGTGTCACCAAATCTGTAGAACAAGAAGTGCAATTGAAGAATGTACAAACGGGAATTTATTACCTCTATGCAACACAAAATGGCGTTAGAGGAAGTGTTAAATTCTTGATTACAAAATAGAAGTTAGCTAAACGTAGGAAACCGAGGTCTGGAAACAGGCTTCGGTTTTTTTGTGACATTTAACGAACTTATGTTCGATTGGTGCGTTGCTTTCATTAATTTAGTTACATGAAAAAAATAGTAGCCGTTCTACTGATCTCGTTCTTTGGGGAGTTCGCCTCTTCACAATGCCCAATCATCCCGACACCGCAAGAATATTCACAGATTGATCTGAAAATTCCACTAGGAAATGAACTTCGACTAGATTCCTCCTCGATCGATGTGACATCATGGAATTATCTCAAATCGCATCTGAACTTGCAAACGGGAATTGACTTGGTTCATGATCGTGAACATCCGCTTATCACGTTTCAATTTAAGTATGAATTGGAAAGTTTGACTGACAATCGACCCATCGCACTTGCTACAGAATACTCAATTTCATTGACTGCCGAGAAAAGAATAATTCAGTACACAACTGAAGAAAGTCAGTTTTATGCGATGAATTCCTTGCTTCAATTAATCAGACAAGACGGGATGAATTTCTATCTCCAAGGGTGTCAACTTTCCGATGCACCAGCATTTGAATGGCGTGGACTGCATTTGGATGTCAGCCGACATTTTTATACCGTGGAAGAAGTCAAACGGTTTATTGACCTCATGGCCTTGTATAAATTCAATACCTTCCATTGGCATTTGACGGATGATCAAGGCTGGCGAATTGAAATCAAGCAATACCCAAAATTGACCGAAATAGGAGGGTTTAGAGACAGCACGCTGATAGGACATTATTCGGATCAACCACGCACATTTGAGAAGCAGACCTACGGAGGCTTTTATACGCAAGAAGAGATTCGAGACGTGATTCAATATGCACAGGATCGTTTCATCACTGTTGTTCCAGAAATTGAATTGCCAGGTCACAGTCGTGCAGCACTCGCCGCTTATCCCGAATTATCGTGTACCGGCGAACAAATGGGTGTTGTGGGCACATGGGGCGTGTTTGACGATATTTTTTGCTCCAAACCAGAAACCATTCAGTTCTTGAAAAATGTATTGGATGAGGTGATTGCTCTTTTCCCGTCGGAATACATTCACATTGGTGGAGACGAAGCACCAAAAACGCGGTGGAAGAATTGTGCGAAGTGCCAGGGAATCATGAAGCAAAATGGACTCCACGATGAACACGAATTGCAGAGCTATTACATTCGCCAAATGGACGCTCATTTGACCGCGAAGGGCAAAAAATTGATCGGTTGGGACGAGATTTTGGAAGGAGGATTATCGCCCAACGCTGCTGTGATGTCGTGGCGCGGAATGAAAGGAGGAATCGATGCGGCAGATCAAAAACATGCGGTGGTGATGACACCAACAACCTATTGTTACTTCGATTATTATCAGAGTGGACATCCATCTGAACCCATTGCCATTGGAGGATTTCTCCCGCTCGAAAAAGTGTACCAATTCAATCCGATTCCTGATGGCATTTCGGAGGAATCAGCACGCTACATTTTGGGAGGTCAAGCCAATTTGTGGACGGAATATGTGGCCACGATGGATCATGTTGAGTACATGGTTTATCCACGAGCATTGGCCATTGCGCAATCTGTCTGGTGCACTGAAAAACCGAGTTATGCTGCTTTTTTGGATGACTATTTGCGTTATCAAGAAGAATATTTGGATCGCTATTCGGTAAATTACTCTCGGTCCATTCATCAACCTGAAATGCAAATTTCACGCAAGAAAAACGGAATGAATGTTCATTTCAAGGGTGTTGAGCCCGATTATCATTTCAGTGTTTCCATGAACGAGATTGGCGGAAATTCATTGATGAGAGGAATGCCAATGGGAAAAAGTGACACGCTGTTCATGGAACGCATCATGTGGGGAACGGGACCGAAATTGATTCGAACCTCTGTGTTGGATGAAAGTGACAAGCCTCCCGTGAATAACGATTTTCTCTTGCATTCAACCTTGGGTGCACCGATTGAAATGGTGATTCAGCCCAATCCAAAATACAACAACAATGGCAGCTTGAATTTGGTGGATGGCATCACAGGTAGTTTGCCGTGGAAAGGAAGTCAATGGCTCGGTTTTGATACCACATACATCGAATTCATCGTGGATTTGGAAACCGTTCAATCCATACGAGAGGTAAAATTAGGCTTCTTGGATCAAAATGGATCATGGATTTATTTACCTGAAAGTGTTGAGATTCAAATTGCCAAAGCACCTCAGTGGAAAGGAGTGAAGGTCTTTAAGAAGCCCGTCGATTCCAGTAATTTTAGCATTCCTGTGAAGAAAAAAGGTCGCTACGTGCGTGTTATTGTTCGGGCGATGCAAACCATTCCAGAAGGTCAAGAAGGAGGCGGATTTGCGCCATGGACGTTTATTGATGAAATTCAAATGAAGTGATATGAAGTTTGAACTATGCGCAGCGTCGATTGAGGCGATAAAATTGGCGAAAGAATTGGAGTTTGATCGCATCGAATTGTGCCAAAATTTGGAGCAAGGAGGCATGACGCCATCACCAGGGTTTGTAGAATATGCACTTGCTTACGGCTTGGAAACGCACGTTTTGATACGTCCACGATCGGGAGGATTTCGCTATTCGGATGAGGAATTGGAAATCATTTTACGCGATGTAATGGATTGCAAATCAGTAGGGGCGCAAGGTGTAGTGGTCGGAGTTCTCGACCAAAGTGATCAGATTTGTCGTCGCTCAATGGAACTTATTATACGTAAGGCAGAAGGAATGGAGGTCACCTTTCACCGTGCGTTTGATGACACCTACGAATATGAGAAATCTTTGGACGTTTTGATTGATTTGGGTGTCACGCGTGTACTTTCGGCAGGATTGGCGCGTAATGTTGAGATGGGATTGCCTGTTTTGAAAGGGATGCGCGACTATGCCAAAGGCCGCATTGAAATCATGACCGGTGGGGGCGTAAATGTGAACAACATTGTGAAGCTCAAAGACGAAGTGAACCCCTCGGCCATTCATTTTTCTGGAACCAACAAAACGATAGTTGACGAAGGATCCATGTTTTCTGAGACGATTTTGAAGCCGAATCGAGATAAGATCATCCGAATGTTGAACGCCGTTCGATAGCGTGAAAGCTGTAACCAAAATCTCATTTCAGCCTATACCTAAAACAGCACGCCATGCGCTTCATGCTTATTTTCTTTCTGCTTATAGCGAATAGTGCTCGCGCTCAAACGGATTGCGACTCCATTCCGCCATTCAATTTGGAGGTGCTTCAATTTGCGCAATCTAAACTGGGCAAAAAAGTGGACAGGGGCGAATGTTGGGATTTGATTGCATTTGCCTTGAATGAAGCGAACGCAAAATGGGATGGATACATGGAATTTGGGCGTGTTATCAACCGAAAGCAAGAGTGCCTGCAACCGGGCGACATCATTCAGTTTGAAAAAGTGAAACGAAAAGTCGTGGATGGAAATGTTACGTTTTACGAATCCATGTACCACCACACTGCCATTGTTTCTCAAGTGATATCCCAGAATGAGATCGTTCTGATCCATCAAAACACCGAGCAAACAGGCAAAAAAGTGGGGGAATCCAATTTCACTTTCGACAGCGTAACGGGAGGCAAAATGACGTTTTTTCGACCGGTCGAATAGATTAACTGCGTTGCTGGCTACGCCGGTGTTGGATCGGCTTGCACTAAGGGATTATCGGTACTCAGATCATCTATTCAAAAAAATACTAACTTTAACCAAACCCCGAAATTCATCGGGATTCATGTTCAACACAGTTCAATGAGTCGTGATCTTCTCAAAGAAATAATCAATGAACAAGATGATGTGGTGTTTGACGGCATCTATCATCCTTCGTTTCGCGTTCCATCGTCTGTGCATTGGACACCCATTCACGTTGCTTTCACAGTGGTAGAATGGTTGAAGTTGGATGATCACGCGCGGGTGTTGGATATTGGATCGGGTGTAGGGAAATTTTGTACCGTCGCTAGTACATCCTCTAAGGGGAAATTTGTGGGTGTGGAAAAACGGAAAAATTTGTTCGCAGAGGCCGAACGCATTGCACGAAAATATACGCTCGAAAATGTGGAGTATCTACACACCGACATTACAGAAGTTGATTTCCGCGATTTCACAGCATTCTACTACTACAATCCTTTTTGCGAACAAATTGCCACGGCTGGTTGGATTGATCACACCTTGTCCTTCTCCGAAGAAAATTACTACACCTATCAAGATTATGTCTTGAAACAATTTGAGCAGCTCAAAGTTGGAACCCGCATTGTGACGTATTGCTCGGAAGATTTGATTTTTTCGTCCAATTTCCGTTTACAAAATATGTTGCATGACGGGCAGCTGCAGTTGTGGGTGAAGGAAACTTAATGCGATACATCAAATCTAACGAGGAAGGGGAAGGGAGAAGGCGGAGTGGCTCAGTGAACGGGTTGACGTTTGACTGGGTAAATACGGCATGGTAAGATGATTCATGTTGGATTTGGTAGGTGTAGAGTGGGAGGTTTGAATAAAAAATGTTTGGGCGGAGGGTTGCTCTGTGACGTGAATGCCATCCTTGGTTTGATGAAGCGTGAGCGTGTTGGACCCCGTTCGAAAGGTTGTCGTTCCATCTTTTAAGGCGATATAGTTGCCAATGGAACTGCCTTGCTTCAGATAGGCGTCACCAATGAATTTCAGTTTTTCAAGCTTGGATTCAGGAGCTTTGTAGAAAAACGTGGTGGAACGCTGATTTTTGTAGGCAATCAGTACTTGGTTATTGTTGAACACCACAAGTTCACGCGAAACCATGCGTTCGTATCGCGAGTATTGGATGAAACAGAGCAACAAAATTCCCAAGGAAATAGTTGTCCGAAGAACAATTCGGTTTTTATGGAACAGCATAAGTGCCAAAATGAGTACATAGCACATAATAATGGTCCATGGGGAGAGCACAAATCCTTCTGCCAAGGCACCGGGTAGCATTTCAAACCATTGAACGAATAGGAGCATGGCGGTTAGACTCAACCCGAACACAATGGCTACCAATTTCCCCAATAAACCTAACCAACTCACCGAGAGCAACAAGATTCCTAAACTGAGTACGATACCGGCAAAAAACATCATTCCTATATTGGCGACCAAAAAATAATTCGGAAATTGATGAAAATAGTAAAGCGTTAGTGGAAAGGTGAACAACTGTGCTGCAATACCAATCGCCGTTCCCTCCCAGATTTTTTTTAGCCATTTGTTTTTAACGTTGATAAAGGCTGAAATGGGTTTGTAGACCGTAAAAATTCCAAGCATAGCAAGGTAGGACAGTTGAAAACCAATGTCGTAAATGAGCAGTGGATCGAACAGCAACATCAGAAAGGCAGAAAAGAAGAGAATGTTGAGCGAATCGGATTCTTGGCTTGTCAATTTACCGAGAGAAAGAAGCGTAAACATAACTGTTGCCCGCACAACCGATGGTGGAAGTCCAATCATAAAAGCGTACGCCCAAATGATTAGGAGTGAAACCAATAAGGCCCGTTTGAGCGTGAAAATTCGTGGAATCTGTCCAAAAAACAACATCAAAATCTGCAAAATGATTCCAATGTGCAAACCGGAAACGGCGAGTACGTGCATGGCACCAGCGGCACTAAAACTGTTCCGCACGTCAGACGTTAACATCGATTTATCGCCCAATACAAGTGCAGCCGCAACCGCGAGTTCATCTCCATCGAGATAGTCAGCAAAGGCTTTGTTTAATAAAGTTTTGGCGGTATTTCGCCACTTGTCATAAAATGGAATGGGAAGTTTATCGACGAGTTTGAAATCAGTTTCACCGATAAATGCTGTGGAGTAAATTCCCTTGTTGTTCCAATATTTTTTCGCGTCAAATTCGCCTGGGTTGTTTCGGTTTTCGATGGGCAATATTTCGGTGTGCACAAGGAGTAGGTCGTTGCTTTCTACGCTGGCATCGTTGATGTAGACAAGCACCTTGTCATTGATTGGAATGAGTTCAGATTCTCCCACAACGTGTGTGCGTTCGCACAAGGCCCGCCGCCATTCTTTTTGGGTTCCATCAATTTCGGTGATCTTGCACAGTAGGGTTTGTTCACCAGCTTGTTCCTGGTCTTGTGGATTACCAACCAACCGTGCCGTGTTGATGCCCACCATTCCGCACAACACAAAGCCCACCAACACGGTGAGGTGAAACAACCACGAAATGGTTATGTTTTTGACATAAAAAAGAAAGAGTGTGAAACCGAGCAATGCGAATACAGGCGCCACAAACCAGTTGCTCCACGCCACCACATCGCCAAGTAGAATGCCGATCATGAAGAGTGGAACCAGAAACACAAAAGGCCGTTCAAAAAAGGGCATTCGCATCATAAAACGTAGGTTCACAGTTGTTTAGTCGTGTTCAAAATAGAAAAAAATACAACCAGATGGTCAGTTTTGATGAAAAAATTGTTTTCAATGCGATGAAAACCGCGTGCTGATCCGACAGCACTGGCATTCGGTTTGTCCACCCCACGGTAGGGCGGCAGCTATCGAAATTTTTTTGACGCAGCGAAACGCTTGCCCTGCTCGTTAAGGAAGGCAAGCGTTTGAGTGCTCAAAAAAATGAGGATACTAAAGCCCGAAGGTGGATAAGGTGCCAAAAAAACACTAAGACCATTTCAAAACGGCCAACTCATCGTTACCTCGAAAATTTAACTCAATCATTAACAACGCGTTAACTCATTCGTGAAATTATCTTCGATGCTGCT
>JBFYPU010000037.1:0-6567 GCA_041303175.1 Crocinitomicaceae bacterium
GTGGAGGTTGTCCTTAAAATGATCGCGCGCGAATTCGTTGATGATATGCAGACTGTCGCGTTCAGAAATCGCCGCCAATTCCTCTGCAGAAGCGGGCTTGTCCTCAGGAATCTGAATACCATATTTGTCCGCTAACCAGCGCAAGGCTTCCGGATACGAGAAATGTTCTTTTTCCATCAGAAAAGAGACGACGTTCCCCCCTTTTCCTGTTGAGAAGCACTTAAAAATTTGTTTTGCAGGTGATACGACGAACGATGCTGTTTTCTCATCCGTAAATGGGCTTAGACCTTTCAAATTGGATCCCGCTCGCTTCAAACTGACAAAATCGCCAATCACCTCCTCAATACGAGCGGTTTGAATGATGTCGTCAACGATATGTGAGGGAATACTCGCCAATGCCTATTTCGCTGGTTTCACTGGTTTTCCTCCTTCAACCTGAGCGGTTTCCTCCGAATAATTTCGCATATCCACTAGTTTTCCAGATGGATCGTATGTTTTCCACTCTCCAACTTGCTTATCGTCTTCGTACTCACCAGTATATTGAATCGCGCCGTTTGGATATTTCACAATGGATAAGCCATTTTTCAATCCGTGCTTGTATTCAGTCATTGAAATGGTAACTCCATTTTCGGCATAGAAATACCATATGCCATGGCGCTTCCCTCCTTTGTCTTGCGGTCCTTGAAACTTCACGCGTTTTCTTCCGGGGTACCATTCTGTATAGATTCCATTTTTGATTTCAATGAGTTCTTCACGCGTTTCAACGAGTTCAACTTCCTTTTTTACCGGTGTTTCTTCTCCGCAGCTCAACAATAGTCCAAACGAGAAGAGAAGGATTGCGTATTTCATGTGTTATTTTTTACGATTTGTTGTGTATTCCACCAAGCCAATCAGTGCTGTTTTTGAAGGCGATTCTGGAATATCTCTCAGTAATTCAAGAGCACGTTGCTTGTATTCGAGCATTTTCGCGTGAGCGTATTCAATCCCCCCGTGCTCAATCACCAACTGCACAGCGCGTTGTACCTTTTTCGGGTTTTCGTTGTGTCGCTTCACGATATTGATCAATTCCTTGCGCACCTCTTTTGTTGAATGATTGAGTGCGTAAATCAAGGGCAAGGTCATTTTCCGTTCGCGGATATCAAGTCCAGTCGGTTTGCCGATGTTTCCTGGTTCACCGTAGTCAAAAATATCGTCTTTCAACTGAAATGCTATGCCGATGCGTTCCCCAAAAAGGCGCATGTTTTCCGTTTGATCCATTCGATCAACACTGATTGCGCCCGCTTCGCAGCACGTGGCAATCAAAGAAGCGGTTTTTTGGCGAATGACCTCATAATACACTTCTTCGGTGATGTCTAACTTGCGTGCTTTTTCAATTTGTAGTAATTCACCTTCCGACATTTCGCGCACCGCTCGAGCAACAACCGCAAGTAATTTAGGATTCTCGCGTTCAATCGAGAGCAACAAAATTTTCGAGAGCATGTAATCTCCAACCAGCACGGCAATTTTGTTTTTCCACAAAGCATTCACGGAGAAAAATCCGCGGCGTTCATTCGCATCATCCACCACGTCATCGTGCACGAGTGAAGCGGTATGAAGCAATTCGACTAGGTTGGCGGCGTCATACGTTTTGTCGGAAACGTTCCCCAACATTTTAGCTGAGAGGAAGATAAATAACGGCCGCATTTGCTTTCCTTTCCGCTTGATGATGTAGTGAGTGACCTTATCGAGCAAGGGCGCGTTGGACTTCATACTTTCGCGGAAGCGGTCCTCAAATTCGCTCATTTCAGCTTCAACAGGAGCAATTATTTCATTCACGGTCATCATCACCACAAATATAGTTGGAATCTCGGATCAACGGATTACCGATCACTAGATAATTCGCGCATTGGATGAATCAAATCGGATTATTTCAAATCTCGCTCCTCCTTTTTGATCGCTTTATTTTTGTTGGCGAGTTGACCACACGCAGCATCGATGTCTTTTCCACGGCTTCTTCGGACGTTTACAATCAAATTTTTGCTCTCTAAAAACGCAGCAAAAGCATCTACTTTGTGGGCATCCGCTTGTTGAAATCCACCGTCGTCAATGGGATTGTACTCAATGATGTTTATTTTGCAAGGAACGCATTTTGCGAAATCGGCTAACGCTTTTGCGTCCTCCATTCCATCGTTGAACTCCTTGAAAATGATGTATTCAAATGTCACGCGCGACCCTGTTTTCTCATGGAAGTAGACCAACGCCTCACTGAGTGCCGCAAGGTTATTGCTCTCGTTGATTTCCATGATTTTATCGCGCTTCGCATCGTTTGCCGCGTGCAAGGAAAGTGCAAGATTGAACTTCACATCATCATCGCCCAATTTTTTGATCATTTTGGCGATGCCAGCAGTGGAAACTGTGATGCGCTTTGGCGACATTCCCAAACCTTCTGGTGAGCAAATCAATTCCGTGGATCGAATCATTTCTTTGTAATTCAACAACGGTTCGCCCATACCCATGTAGACAATGTTCGTCAAAGGTGTGTTATAGCGGGATTCAGCTTGATTTTTTAGATAGGCAACTTGATCCACCATTTCCCCAGCGGTCAAATTGCGCATGAGTTTCAATCGTCCGGTTGCACAAAATGTACAGGCCAAACTACAACCCACTTGTGAGGAAATACACGCTGTGGTTCTCGATTTTGTTGGGATCAACACGCCCTCAATCACACGGTTGTCGTAGGTCGTAAATGCACACTTGATCGTTTTATCCGAACTGATTTGTTGATCCTGCAAGGCAATTCTGTCAATTGAAAAATGGGACTCCAAATTCTCCCGAAGTGATTTCCCGAGGCTCGTCATTTCATCAAATGCACCTGCATTTTTTTGCCAGAGCCATTCATGGATTTGCTTGGCACGAAAGGCTTTTTCGCCCATTTCTGTGAGCGCAGTTTTCATTTCCTCCAAGGAAAGCGTCCGAATATTTTTCTTCGTGTGTGTCATTTCTCGCCACAAAGATACTGAATTCATCAGTTCACCGTTAATTGAGAGAAATCTGTATCTTTTCCCTATGAAAAACACGTTCGTACTCATTCTCATCTGTGCCATCTGTCCTATACTCTCGCTTGCGCAACATGGATCCACTCACGAAGATTCCATTCGTAAATTGACCAAATCAAAAGAGCTGGAAACCCTGAATACCTTGATCAGGTTGAATGCAAACGATCCAACCAACTATCTCACGCGTTCGAACTATTACCAAAAAACGGGACAATTGAAACTGGCGATAGACGATCTGAACATGGCGGTTGCCCTATCCAAAAACGATCCCAAGTATTTAATCGAGCGATCAAAATTTAAGGACGACTACTATTTTGACGACCTGGGCGCAGTAGCTGATTGTGATTTGGCCATTCAGCAAGATCCTACAAAAGCGGAATATTACTGCCAACGCGCTCGACCCCTGTATGATTTAGAAGAATTTGCCGCGGTACTAGAGAATTGCGACAAAGCACTCGAATTGGATCCGAACAATATCCAAGCATTGATTCTCAAAGCGAACGTTCTCGACATGTTTGAACAAGTGGACGAAGCAAAAATGCTGTATCGAAAAGCGATTTCAATTGACCCGGCAGATTACGATGGCTACAAACAACTTTCAATCACAGAATTTGCTCGTGGGAACAAAATGGCTGCGAAAACCGTCTTGGAGGAATACTTAAATCTGGGGCATGTTCACGCAGACATCATTGAACGACACGGGAAAATTCTCGCTGACCTTAAAGATTTTAAAGGAGCGTATGCTGATTTTAATCGATTGATCCAATTGGATCCTAACAATCCTGCGAACTATTATTTGCGCGGACTGGTAAACGATTCGTTGAACAACCAAGAAGCGGCGTGTGCAGACATGCTGCAGGCCGACAAATTGGGATTGGATGCTGCACATCAATATCTCCGCAAAAATTGTAAATCAAAACTAAATGCGAAATTACTCCAAATTGAAGATTTGATTGACGAAGCCTTGGCACTCGAAGCGCTTGGGAACTATGCTGAAGCCATTGAGGTTTATACGAAAGTACTGCAGCTCGCGCCCGATTCATCCTCGGTATACCACGCTCGAGGAATCGCAAAACGGCGGATTGAGAATCATCTTGGTGCGATCGACGATTACAAAAAAGCCATTTCTCTTGCGAACAATCGCGTGAATTATTGGGTATCGTTGGGCGTTTCCTACTCGTACTTGGATCGGCTCGAAGAAGCGATAGCGACATACCTGCAAGCAATCGAAGTGGATCCAACGTATCCAATGAGCTACTACAACTTGGCAGGAATTCTGGTAGAAGAAAAGAAGTATGACCGCGCGATAGAGCTGCTTACCATGAGCATTGACGCTGACCCGAGTTACACGAAAGCGATGGTTGCACTGGGAGATTGTTATGCGGAATTGAAAAAAAATAGGGAAGCATGCCAGTGGTATAAACGCGCTGAAAGTGCAGGGGACAATAGTGTGTTTGGAAAGAGGGTGAGGGTGTGTGAATAGGTAACGAATTAAGAATTTGACGTACCACTCATTTCATGCATAACTAAGCCGTTATGACTCATCATCACGGACACTTAACATAGGTCGTGATTTTCGGTTAAACCATAAATAATATAATCTCAGAAATAACCGAATACTGCAAAAAGAGCCACTTACCTCGGACTTCCAGGACAGCTCGGGCCTTTGCCTAATTTGAAGGTCAGCGTTGCACCGGTGAAGAAATACCAATCCTTTGTAGCATCGTTTCCGCGTTTTCCGAAGCGATTGCCAGAACGGTTGGATAATTCTGCTGCGAGTGGTCCATTTTCAAGTAAAAGAGCATCATAATCTACATAGGTTCCTTCGCCAACATCATCTAGGTAGTCGGTAAAGGTCTTTCTAACTCCAAATTCGATTCCAAGTGAGCCGACATCACCTAAGCTTACACGTCCACCAAAACCAAACGGAACGGCCAATTGAACCAAACCGTATTTGCTTTTTTGTGTCAACGATGAACCTTGACCTTCTGTTCCCAGTTCTTGCAGCGCGATCTCATCACCATTATAGATTGTTTTGGGATTCATGTGAAACAAAGTCAATCCCGCAAACAGATAACCCGTTCCTTTGAAACGATCGTTACCAATTCTAAAGGGGAAATAATTCATCTCAACACCACTTCCAACTTCCCAAATTTTGGATTTAAAATTGAGGTTTCTCTCCTGCAACAGCGGCATCTTAGCATCAGCATCATCAGCGGCAACACGCAAGAAATTAGCTGTTCCACGAATGGCGACACGCGCGTTTACATTGTAGCGGTAAAACAATCCTCCCCCCAATTTTGCATCACGGAAGTGTCTAAATTGATTCAGATCCCCAATGTAATAGGACGTTCCGACCATAACACCTAACTCAGAGCGCGAAAATCCGTTCTGTGGCTGTCCAAACACTGCGAATGGAAGACAAAATAAGGCCAAAAAGAAAGTAAATCGTTTCATCTATTCGAATAAGAACGCAAAGATATTAAGAAAATTGCGGTCAACATAAAAAGTTCTTCAGCAATAACCCGCATTAAAAAGAAGGGGACGAAACCGTTCTAAATCGCTGAACAGAAACCACCATGTTTTTCGGATATTTCACGGTATAACCAATCTCTTTCGAAACGGTAGATTCAAGCGGTACGTTCAATCGCCACGTCACCTCCCCTGTTTCTTCGCTTTTTGCTCCATCGGAAAGTTGATCCGTTGTTACGGTAATTTGACTGCTCTGCGAAATCGGAATTTGATCATACACGACGATATTAATCGGCACGTTGCGATTGTTTCGAATCGCCACTTCATACATGTACGAATCGCGTTTGAAACTGCCCATTTCGCGTTTGGAGCTGAATTCTTTTTTCAATTTTCGCATGACCGTTACTTTATCATCGCGACCAAACGATAGGCTTAAGGTATCAGAAACGTTACGCGTGTCAATGTTCGAAACACCCACGTAAACCCCGCCAAAATAAACATTCGTGGGGCCAGGGATCAGTTCAAGTTCTTGCCATCCTGTAATGTTCGCCATCAAAAATGCCGACAAGTCCAATTTTGGAACCGAGATATGGGAAAACGTCGCGTCCAAATCGACTTCTTTCACATCCACCATATACGGTTTCATGTCCGATGGACAGGAAAATAAATTCGCGATCACAAACTCAGTAGTGAGCTCCGAAATATCAATGGTGCGCATTTGAACCGACTGCGCAGCGACATTCCGTTGCAATGACAAATCCACTTGACTGTTGTCGAAATAACCATCCTTTTTGAACCCTTGCTCAATCGATCCTGATTCAAAATAGTTGTCATACACCCGGTCGTTCGCCCAATTCAAATTATTTACCACGCCTTGGCGGTATTCCGTCTGACTTTGAACTGGCGCGTAATAAGCATTTCTATTTGCGTCACGCATACCCGTTAGCGCATACTGTTCCGTCAAATACCATGGCGACATTACAGGATGCGACGCCGATAATTGCGGATTCGCAGTAGACAAGGTCAACGCGATATTTTCCCAATCATTTCCTGTATTGTT
>JBFYPU010000038.1:0-3515 GCA_041303175.1 Crocinitomicaceae bacterium
CTCGGTATTGCCGGTGGAGCTTTTGGTGTTTTGATTCAAGGCTTCCAACGTGCTGCCTTTTCAAATGAAGCGGGAATTGGTTCGGCATCGATTGCTCACTCTGCTGTAAAAACGAAATATGCAGCCAGTGAAGGAATGGTATCGCTTCTAGAGCCGTTCATCGACACTGTGATCGTGTGTACAATGACGGCCTTAGTTTTGATCATGAGTAATGGAGATGGATCAATTATGGAGTACGGGGTAAAGGTTACACAAGGGGTGGAAGTGACATCCAAAGCCTTTGCATCGAACATTTCGTGGTTTCCAATTGTGCTCCTCATAGCAGTTGTGTTATTTGCCTTTTCAACCATGATTTCTTGGTCATACTATGGTCAACAAGCTTGGGCCTTCCTCTTCGGAAGATCTAAACGTATGGAATATGTCTACAAAGCACTCTTCTGTGTGTTCGTGGTAATTGGTGCGTCCGCGCAACTTGGTTCGGTGATTGATTTCTCCGATGCAATGATTTTTGCCATGCTGGTACCAAATATGATCGGACTCTTTCTTCTCGCGCCAAAAGCAAAGGCAGAATTGGTACGCTTCAAAAATGCGATCAAGGGAGCGTAAAATATGCCAATCTCGAAGCGAAATAGGAGAGCGGTGTTGGCATTACTTATGTTGACAATTCTCATTTCGTTTGCCCCGCGATTGTCAACTCCATTGGAATTTCAACAGGATTCGCATGGATTGGAGCATGCTGACCTCAAAATTGCTGAAAGCGATATCCAACAGCGTCAAGAGGTTTGGAACAAATCACGTTCTTATCGTTCAAAGAAAAGTGGGTACGGAAAGAAATTCAAACGACCAAAGTCGAAGTTCGATCCAAACAGTTATCAACAGCAAGATTGGACGGCACTGGGTTTGAGTCCCAAACAGGCGGATATTATAGTGAAGCTTTCTAAACGCGGATTCCGATCCAATGAAGACCTCGAACGGATTTATGTGTTGCCCAAAGAAGCGTTCGAATTACTAAAAGATTCTACGTTCTATATTGTTCGTGAGAAATCAAGTTATCAAGGAAATCAATACACGTCTGCGGTAAAAAAAACAATACTTGTCGATTTAAACACTGGAAACCAAGAAGAATTTGAGCAAATCCCGGGAATTGGCGAGTACTTTGCACGTAAAATTATTGACTACCGGCAACAATTGGGTGGCTTCATAAATACGGAGCAATTAATGGAAGTTTGGAAAATTGATGCAGTGAAGTACACCGAAATTGAACCTTTTGTAAAAATCGCAAACAATAGCATTCAAAAAATTTCAATCAATACTGCAACAACGGACGAGCTGCAAAAACACCCATATATTTCCTATAAAGTTGCCAACTCAATTGTTAAAATGCGGAGTCAACATGGTGACTATAAAGATGTCAGCGATATAAAACGATCCGTTCTTATTGATGAAGTTACCTATCAGAAAATAAAACCCTACTTAACGATTTAAGATGAATGTAGAAGAAAAATTAAGGTTAACGATTCGGGATGTGCCTGATTTTCCAAAAGAAGGGATCGTCTTTAAAGACATTACACCCATCATGCAAAATCCTGAGCTATCGAATGAAGTCTTGGATGCGCTTTATGAAATGTATAAAGATCAAAAAATGGATGTAGTAGCAGGAATTGAGAGCCGTGGCTTCCTTTTCGGGTATCCATTGGCCATGAGATTAGGTCTGCCGTTTGTGCTAATTCGCAAAAAAGGAAAGTTGCCGTATAAAAAGATTAGCTACGATTATGACCTTGAATATGGGAGCGCAACCATCGAAATGCACACCGACGCTATCGGAAAAAATAAACGCGTACTCATTCATGATGACCTCCTTGCAACGGGAGGATCTGCCGAAGCAGCAGCCAAATTAATAGAACTGTCTGGAGGTGAAGTTGCCGGCTTCAATTTCCTCGTCGGGCTTAGCTTCCTCAATGGTGAACAAAAATTGAAAGGTTTTACCGACAATATTTGTAGTTTTGTAAACTATTAGAACTAAGATCAACTTACAATTAGAACAATGAATTTTGAGTTAAATGAAAATCAGCTGATGATTGCACAGATGGTGCGCGATTTTGCTGAAAAAGAAATCCGACCAAATTTGAATCAGTGGGATGCTGATGAACATTTTCCCGTTGACGTCATGAAAAAAATGGGCGAGCTCGGTTTGCTTGGAATTTATGTTCCAGAAGAATATGGCGGAAGTGGTTTCACCTATTTTGAATATGTCACAGCTCTTATCGAACTCGGAAAAGTGTGCGGTGGAGTAGGATTAAGTGTTGCAGCGCACAATTCATTGTGTACAGGTCACATTTTTTACCACGGGTCAGAAGCCCAAAAACAAAAATACCTTCCAAAATTATCCTCGGGTGAGTTTATTGGTGCATGGGGTTTAACCGAACCAAACACAGGTTCAGATGCCATGCGCATGAAAACAACAGCCGTAAAAGATGGAAACGAATGGGTAATAAACGGAGCAAAAAACTGGATCACTCATGGACTTTCAGGTGATGTATCCGTTGTATTGGTTCGAACTGGTGAATTGCTCGATAGCCGCGGGATTACTGCATTCATTATCGAAAAGGGAACCCCAGGATTTTCGGCTGTCAAGATTTCAGGAAAATTGGGTGTACGTGCAAGTGAAACGGCAGAACTTATTTTTGATAACGTTCGTGTGCCAGAAGAAAATGTGATCGGTGAAGTTGGAATGGGGTTCGTACAGGCAATGAAAGTGCTAGATGGAGGAAGAATTTCTATCGCAGCATTGAGTTGTGGAGTTGCACGTGGCGCCTACGAAGCTTCCGTAAAATATGCCAAAGAACGGGAACAATTTGGGAAGTCAATCGGCCAATTTCAAGCAATTGGATTCAAGTTGGCAGATATGGCAACAGAAGTGGAGGCAGCAGAATTACTAACCCTTCAGGCAGCGTACGCTAAAAACAACCACAAACCAGTAACCAAATTGGGTGCGTTTGCAAAATATTATGCGAGCGAAGTTGCGGTGCGTTGTGGAAATGAAGCGGTGCAAATTATGGGTGGCTACGGTTACACCAGAGAATATCCAGCAGAGAAGTTTTTGCGCGATTCCAAACTAATGACCATCGGAGAAGGAACTTCCGAAATTCAAAAATTGGTAATCTCTCGAGAAATTCTTAGAGATTAATTGCAGGTTTATTTATTAATTGTATATTTGCTGCCCGTTCGTGAACAACGAGCTGTTAAAAAAGATATTTAAAGAAGAACGATATGTTGATTATCCCAGTAAAAGAAGGCGAAAACATCGAGAGAGCTATTAAAAAGTATAAGAAGAAATTCGAGAAAACGAAAGTGATGCGCGAGCTTCGTGATCGTAGAGAATTTACAAAACCTTCAATTACCAAGCGTCAAGGTAAAATTCGTGCTGCTTACAAGCAAAGAATGCAATCTGCTGAGGTATAAGTGTAACTTTCAGTTAGAAAAATACGTTAAAGGAGCTATAGGCTCCTTTTTTT
>JBFYPU010000039.1:0-4620 GCA_041303175.1 Crocinitomicaceae bacterium
CTCTATGTCTATCTATTCATGGGCGAACCCTTCAAAGCCGATTCACTTCTTGAAAATTCAGCTTGGGTGGCCCTGGGAATTGTCCTCTCATTTATTCGTGAATCCTCGGAGCTCAAAATAACGTTCAAACGAACCATCTTTAACCCAGCTCAGCTATTCATTATCAGCTTTATGGTGATCATCTTGATTGGTTCGCTCCTCCTAATGTTACCAAAGGCTACCTACACGGGTATTTCCTTTGTGGATGCGTTTTTCACATCAGCTAGCGCAGTCTGCGTGACAGGCCTAGCCGTGGTTGACACCGGAACACATTTCACCACCTTTGGTCAAACCATCATCATGATTCTCATTCAAGTCGGTGGATTGGGGATTTTGACCTTCGCGAGTTACTTTAGCTACTTTTTCAAGGGAGGAACAACTTACGAGAATCAACTCGTGTTAAGTGATTTGAATAGTTCCAAGCAATTGGGGGAAGTCTTCTCAACACTAAAATACATCATCTTCATCACCCTTGGCATCGAGTTGTTTTCGGCAGTTTTAATCTACACCAGCCTCGATTCCAGCACGTTTGCATCGCATTCCGAACAAATTTTCTTCTCTGTATTCCATTCTGTTTCATCTTTCTGTAATGCTGGGTTTTCAACGCTCACAAACAGCCTCTATGAAACAGGATTCAAATACAACTATTACCTGCAACTCGTAATTATTTTCACCTTCGTGCTTGGCGGATTAGGTTTCCCAATCGTTGTGAACATCCTAAAATACGTCAAATATAGAATCAAGCTACTCCTACTATTTTCCTTAAAAAGGGCACATCACAAACCGTGGATGCTCAATTTGAATAGCCGAATCACACTCATTACGACCCTTTCCATCACACTTGTTGCATTTGTTGCTTTCTACATTTTAGAATACAACAACACCTTAGCGGAGCACGGTGGCTTTGGAAAAGTCGTCACAGCACTTTTTGGAGCAACAACCCCGCGAACCGCTGGATTCAATACCATCGACAACACAATGCTCACCTTTCCAACTTTGATGATGATTTTCTTCTTGATGTGGGTGGGAGCATCTCCACAATCAACTGGGGGCGGGATCAAAACAAGCACCTTCGCCATAGCGACCTTGAATATTTTTAGCTTGGCAAAAGGAAAATCTCGAATTGAAATCTTCCGAAGAGAAATCTCTGAAATCTCTGTGAGACGCGCCTTTGCCATCATTTGCCTCTCGCTCATGATCATCGGTTTAGCAATCATTCTGATCGCTATTTTTGATCCCCATTTGGACCTAAAAGACATTGCCTTTGAATGTTTCTCGGCGTATAGCACCGTAGGCCTAAGTTTGGGAATTACCGCAGATTTGACATCTATGAGTAAGTATGTACTTATTGGCGTGATGTTCATCGGGCGGATTAGCATGCTCTCCTTGGTCATCGCCGTATTCAGAAAAGTGAAACACAAGAATTACAGGTACCCGAAAGAAGAAATCACAATCAATTAAACAACTAGAAATGAAATACATCATTATTGGACTTGGAAATTTTGGCGGATCACTCGCTCAAAAATTAACCGAACAGGGCAATGAAGTGATTGGAATCGACACCGATATGTTGAAAGTGGATCTTTTCAAAGAAAAAATTTCACACACCATTTGCATGGACTCAACGGACGAATTCACCGTTTCTGGTTTACCATTAAAAGATACAGACATCGTCATGGTTGCCATTGGTGAAAATCAAGGTGCAAATATTATGACGACCGCCATCTTCAAAAATTTGGCAGTAAAACGCCTCATCAGTCGCGCCATCAATCCCCTGCATGAAAAAGTGTTGCAAGCAATTGGCGTGGATGAAATTGTCCATCCAGAAGAAGAAACCGCAGAGCGCTGGGCCAAAAAATTGTGCCTCCGTGATATCGTGGACTCCTTCGAATTGAACAAAGATTTCAGTATCATTGAAGCCGAAGTGCCTTCCAATTATGTCGGTAAAACGATTCGAGAAGTTGGGTTCCGTTTGAAATTCAATTTACTTGTGCTCACCACCATCAAGCGGGTTGAAGTGAAAAGCATGTTGGGAAAAACGCAAACCGAATCGCAAGTTCAAGGCGTTGCCACCGCAGATACCTTACTCGAGGCTAAGGACATCCTTGTGCTTTACGGATCAAACAAAGATTTACAAGTGTTTTTGAAGCTGAAATTCAAATCATAACAGCGATTTTAATCAACGTATTTACGGAAAAGGATGGAGTCACATTGCTAATTCCCTAAGTGAAAAGGAGTCAATCCAACGTCGAATTTTTGAACAAACCAGAACAACAATGAGTGCAAGTGATCTACAACCTATTCAAGAAGTAACAGAGAGGAATGACCGAATAAAAATGGCTCAACTTGCTCCTCACCCGGATTCCCGGTTGGATTCTATAGAGATGAAATTCAACCCTATTGCTGACGATACCATTCCATTTCGCGACTTGAGTGATCTCGAATCCAAGAAAAAGAGCATCCGCGCTTTGATCCGAAAATTGGATGTAACGAACAGCATTCGCTACCAACGCACCATCGAAGATACCTATTGCAATGTGTATTCATTCGATTATTGCTTACATGCAAACGTCTATTTACCTACAGTTTGGTGGAAAGCTGACGCATTAAAAAAAGTACTCGAAGGACAAGATGTTGAAGCTATTTTTGACCAAACGGTTGAACCCATCTATTCCAGTGCCATCCACGATTGGTTCTTGATGTGGGGAGCCAGTTTTGGTTGGAAGCGCATGTCCAACGTCGACGAAGTCCAAGAAGCCGTAAATAAAAATGGCGGTGTAGGAATCATTTGTGCCAAGCGCAAAAAGGTTGGATTATCCGGTCACATCGTTCCAGTTGTGCCCGAAACTGAGCGAAAAAAAGCGCATCGCGTGGACAATAAAGTCGTGTTTCCACTTCAATCGCAAGCGGGAAAACTGAACTACAAATATTTTGCGAAAGCACGAAAAGATTGGTGGAATCACGAACGGTATTCCTCGCACGTGCTCTACTACCACGATTGAGAATGGTTTTCTCTATTGATAATCGTGAACCAACATTCACACATCCAATGACACACATGAAAGCAGAAAAGCATCAAAAATATTACTGGGGAATTGGAATTGAGAATGAAACCTATATGCAATTCGATGAAGGAATGCACGTTTCAGGTGAATTCATACACGAAAACATTGGTTGCGAACGGTATAGCATTGATTACCGAAAATGCTACAAAGCAGGTCTGCTCGACCAAGTCGTAAAAGCTGGATTTGATTCAGACGATACATTTCACGTTAGTAGAATGATCAATAGCCATTCGCTCGAAAAAGTGGATGTTAATTACCAGCACAAAAACCTTCCTGACCTTCCGAAAACTGGTGAAGAAGTAGATGGCCAGCAAAAAACAACGCCGATTCCAAATCCAGAATACCTTGGGAAATCAATTTTAGAAGTTTTTTTAGACGGTCAACCATACAACATTCGAAGCATGGTTACCCAACCCACAAATCCCATGGGATCGGTTTTTTTTGATGGCGACTCAATTGAATTTGTGACCAAATACTTCGAAAATCGAACCATTTCTGAATCGTGCGAAGAGCTCAAAACAACCAAAAAACTGTTTTTCGACAAAGTCAATGAATCTGAAGTGATCGAAGGGAAATTGAAACCAACCGAGTACAACATTGGATTGAATATGTTTATGTCCAATCAAAAAAACATTGTCTTGTTCAATAACGGCACCTATCATTTTCACATCACGCTTCCTACGCTCACGGAGAACAGTCGAATTGTTGATTATCCAGCATTTGAAAAACGTCATGCAAACGCAATTTATTTGCTTCAATGGTTTGAACCTTTCTTCATTTCAACCCTCGGAAGTCCAGATATTATGGGTGTTATTAGCAAAAAGAACAAGCTCGAAACGTCCTTTGCGCTGGGCTCCATGAGAAGTGCAATGTCTCGATATACAGGAGTTGGAAGTTTTCACAAATCCATGGCTAAAGGAAAAATTCTTACCTACAACGTGGATGAGTTTAGAAAACTACTCAAATTTGACAAGGTGGAGAACAAATGGTGGCGCGATCAAATTGATACAGAAATGGGCTACGACTTGCTCTCGGATCTAGGATTGGACTTCAACCAAGAAAAAATGTATCAAAGTGGTTTCGAATTTCGCAGCTTCGATGAATTTCCAGAAAACTACTTAGATGATGTGCTCTTAGCAATTATTCTCGTTTGCGAACACGCCGATAACGTGCCGAATGTAATGTGGGGACATGACAGTGAAGTGTGGAATAATATGGTGGTTAACACACTCAAAAATGGCTATTTATCAGAAATGACCGAATCGGAAAAACAAGAAGTGTTGAACGTTTTACAACTGCCAAGTTCCAGCGATTTAGATGCTGAAGCGCTCAAACAGGAATTTGCCGAAATTACACGACTGAATGAATTTTTCTTTAAAATTCTCGCTGTTTTGCATAAAATGTATGAAGGCAACAACACGTGCATCGATGCAATGGTTGGACATCCAACTGCCGCACCACCGCATTGGAAAAATCACAATAAATTTCAAGTGGAACAGCACCACAAACAACTTGA
>JBFYPU010000040.1:0-4493 GCA_041303175.1 Crocinitomicaceae bacterium
GCTTCGTGCGGAGAAAATAGAAGTTTCAACTGCTGTACAATCAAATCCTTCGGATCAAGAAATTAAACGCCGCGAAGAGAGCGTTAATGAAGCCATTGCTCAAATTGAGGGGCAACTTGACGAACGAATACAGAGCATCAATGCCTTGAACAATGTCTCGTCGGTGATCGATCTGGAAGCCACAAAATCTGCACTCGAAACAGAAGTGAAAGCCGATTACGAACAACGCTTAGAAGACATCAATCTATCATCAGGATCCGAAGTGCAACGCAACCTCGACCGCTTGAGTTTGGAACGTGATCTGCTTGACGAGATGGGAGAAAAGCGTTCGGAGATTGAAACAGCATTGAATGCTGAACCTTCTAATTCTCAAAAACAAGCCGAACTTAATGTCATAAACGAGTTGATCGCAGCGCAAAAAAATGACATTGAAGCACAACGAAAAAGAACCTTAGATGCTTCACTACAAGCGGATATTTATGTTCGAACCATTGCTGCTACCGACCGAAAATACAGCGTGGAAATTGGTGAATTGATGAACGACTCAAATCCATCTCAAGAAAAAATAGCCGATCGCGAAGTGGAATTCCAAGAAAACATTCAAGCGGAAATTGAGAAACGAGAAAAGGCTATGTTGAAAAAGTATTCAGTGGAAGCCGACCTCGAATTGATGATTTTGCAAAACGCAAAACGCGAAAGTGAAATTCGTGAAAAAGCCGCTCGAAATGGTTCAACCACTATCGCGAACACGAACTCAGGGCAAGATGAAGAGGTGTTTGTCGCGAATTTACGCGAAGAATTTTTCCCTGAATCCGATTTGAGTTTGGACAATCCTTCTCCGACGTTAGAAGAGTTAAAAGCACACGATAACAAATTGACCAACTATCAACGTGAGCTGGACATGCAACGAGATGCCACACAGGAGAAATTGGAACGCACGCCAGACGATGAACAATTGACCAATGCGTTAGCTTGGATTGAAGCCGAACAAGATAAAGTAGAAGCGGAACGAAGACGCGTCCAAATGGAAATTGGCGAACTGGAAACGTCGACCATTGCGAGTCAAGATCCAACCGTTACGGATCCACAAACGGCGAAGTTAGAGGCGGAACGCGCTGCTCTTTTGGGAGAGTTGAATGATCCGAATCTTTCGTCTACGGAAAAAAGAGAGATAGAACAAAAGTTGAATGAAAACCGCGCAGCAGCCATCGAACACAGTAATGAAGTACAAACGGAAGAAATCGCCGCTGCACAGCAAAAGCAAGACAATTTGCAAAATGGATTGCAGCAATTGGGTGGGAATGAATCCGATTCGGAAACCGTTGTCGCGGCTACAAAGGCAAGTGAAGAAGAACGCAAAGCCATTGACGCCCTCTTGACCAAAGCAGATCAAGCAAAATCTAAGGAAGAACGCAATTATTTGCTCCTGCAAGCGCAAGATCGTCAAGATAAATTGAATGAAAACCTTCAGCGCGTATTGGAAAATCAAGAGGTGATCAACGTTGAAGAGGTATCAGGAATTACGATTTTATCACGCGCAGAACTGGAAAAAAGACGCCGCGGATTTATCGTCGACATCGGTGAATTGGAACTGGAAATCGACCGCCTAGATGCAGAGATAGCTGCTGCGAAACGCAATCAGGTTCCAGCGCTGACCGAAGAAAGAAATGGAGCAGAATCTCAATTGAAACTGTTGCAAAGTCAGCTCAAACAAATTGAATCGCGTTTGGCAGAGATGGATGTAGAAGAACCGGTGAACCGTATCGCGAAAGCAGGATTGGATCAAGAAATCTCCTTCAACGAAGAACGTGTGATTGCGGCATCCGACAATTACAAAAACTACCAATCAGAAGGTGTCAAAGCGCTTGAAATTGAGAATCAAATGCGTACATTGCAGCAAGATTTGAACGACAAACGTGCAGAGCTGCTGACCTTACTAGCGGAGCCGAAAACGGAAGAACGCGACGCAGCAATCGAGCAAAAAGCACGGGCCATTCAGGAATTGGAGGCTGAACTTCAAGGGTTGAATTCGGAGTTCAACGAACAAATGGAAGTGGCAAATCGTTTGCTACCATCGGATAAGGAAGAGGTAATGAAAATTCAAAATCTACTGGCACGAGGCGTTCAACCGCTCAAAACAGCAGTTGTGGCAACAGCATTGATCCAAATGCCGAGCAATGGTTTTGCGATTGATCGAACAGGGGAGAGCATTTATTCCGCGGCAAACCCAATTCCAGTGGACGTTAAAAACCCAACGGGATTAACCTATCGCGTTCAAGTGGGTGCTTTTGCCAAACCCATTCCGCAAGATTTATTCAAGGAATTTAATCCCGTTTCTGGGGAGAAAATTGAGAATACCAATGTCGTTCGATACATGGCAGGATTTTTCAATAATAGCGATTCCGTGGTCAATGCCCGCGAAGCGATTCGAGCACTCGGGTATGCTGATGCGTTTGTGGTGGCGTATTGCGACGGCGAGCGCATCTCCTTTTCGGAAGCTCGACGAAGAGAATTGGCTGGAGAGTGTGTTCCCAAAGGAAGAAACGAATTGGCGATGGAAGTTGCTATAAATACAGCTGAAAAATTGGGTATTCCGCTTGTGAATGAAGTGGTGGAAGTGCCTGAATTGGCATACAATCAAGCACCAGGAGCCGTCAAAGCTGCACCCATTGAGTTGAAACAGGGACTGTTTTTTACAGTTCAAGTTGGAGTGTTCAATCGGCCTGTGGCGGAATCTGAAGTGAAAAACCTGCCCGAGTTGCTTACGGTTCGACTTCCAAATGGACTCATACGCTATTCTTCAGGAATGTTTAGCTCCGTCGATGAAGCATTGCCACGAAAATCTGAAGCGCAGAACCGTGGAATTTCGGATGCGTTCATCGTGGCATATTACAAAGGCGAACGAATTACCATTGCCCGCGCGAAGCAATTACTGGATGAAAATGGACCTTCCATTCTCCAATCAACTATCGAACGAGCAGTACCAGTCGAAATCGTTGAAACAATTCCTGTGACTCAGCAAACTACTGCTGTAACAACTCCAGTGGTTGAGGCGCCTATTTTGGAAACAAAACAAAAACAATACATTCAAATTGTCACGAAAAAAACGTTTGTGGAATACCCACGAGATGTTCTCAATCGCTACAATACAGAAGGGAATTTCTACTTCGATGAGTCGGACGGCAGAGTGAAATCTGAGATCTACGAATCGGAAAATGCGGTTCCGAGGCTATATAAATTTGAAAAAGACATTGATACGCTGTATCTTTCAATGGACGAAGTGGAAAACGAGATGGAGAAAAAGCAAATTTCGGTTAAACTGTCCTCAGAAAAAGTGCCAGGAGATTTAGCGGATTGGTTACTACGCATGGGCTATCAAAAGAAATTTGTGCGCGTCAACAATGAATTGGAGTTGCTTATTGAAGGAATTGAACCGAATCGATTGCAAGACGTACAGTATCGCATCCGCGAGGTCGGTCTCGAACCAATTGTGATCGAACCAGCGTTAGAAGAAGTTGAAGATAAATGAAGAAACGAATATGAATCCAGAAATTGATGTACTAGATGACGTGTTGACCGTAGAGAAAACGGTCGCTAAAAAAGATTTGATCGTCTACAACGATGATGTAAATACCTTTGATCATGTGATTGACTCCCTGATTAAAGTGTGCGAACATGAGCCGATTCAAGCGGAGCAATGCACGTTTATTGTTCATTACAAAGGAAAGTGCCAAGTGAAACGAGGCGAGTACGAGAAGCTTGAGCCCATGTGCGTAGCCTTACACGACCGAGGTATCTCTGCGAAAATAGAATAATTCAAGGCATTTTTTCTTGTTCAAAAGAAAAAAGCCCTTATATTTGCACTCGCTTACAACGAAAGTTAAAGCGAAAATGGCTTCGTAGCTCAACTGAATAGAGCACTACATTACGGCTGTAGAGGTTTCAGGTTTGAATCCTGACGAGGTCACAAAAGGAAACCCTGATGTTCACATCAGGGTTTTTTGTTTCCAATGAGTCACCAATTTATTGGTGTAATCTATTGAAAACGAAAAACTCAGCCTTGCGCAGCATGGCTGGGGTTTCCATGCTTGGATTGAACAAAACGAGAGGATCTGAAATCCTGACAAAAAAATCAATCGAGCTCGCTTGAAATTGCGCTTTGAAATGCAAAAAGCAACTTTGCAAAAGTTGGACTTTTCTTTCGGAATTCGGACAATGATGGATCTGAAATCCTGACGGTTTTTAGCAGAGCAAGAATGAGATCGAAAATGAGAGTAAAAGCACTCAGTCTTTGCAAGAACTGCTCACACATTGAATTGTCAAACTTTTCTACTCAATTATCTCCATTCACCGATCAAATCATGTCACTTATCGAGAATTTTCACTAATCCCTAATCATGGCATGTGAATTGTTTATTTTTGATCTGTAAACAGAATTAAACAAGAAACAATTAATTAATAAAACCAAAAAAATGAAAAATTTATTATTCATA
>JBFYPU010000041.1:0-2929 GCA_041303175.1 Crocinitomicaceae bacterium
TTTGATCTTGGGTTAACCTTTAAATTATAACCATGCGTTTATCAGAATTGACCGCCTATTTAGAATCGTTGGCGCCGCTTTCTAGTCAAGAATCGTACGATAATTCCGGGCTCATCATTGGGGATCCGCACATGGAAGTGAACGGCGCACTGATTAGTTTGGATTGCCTCGAAGATACGGTTGATGAAGCAATTGCGCGGAAGTGCAATGTAATTATCGCACATCACCCCATTCTTTTTAAGGGCCTAAAACGCCTGAACGGATCCAATTATGTGGAACGAACACTTCTCAAAGCCATTAAAAATGACATTGCACTGTATTCGATTCACACAAATTTGGACAACTATCAATTTGGTGTAAACCACGAAATTGCGCGACGAATAGGTTTGGAGAACGTTAGAATTCTTGCTCCTAAATCAGGAGTGCTCTCAAAATTGATCGTGTACGTCCCTGATGATTACGTCGAAGTTGTTCAAAATGCGCTGTTCGAAGCAGGTGCAGGTTCGATTGGAAATTATACCGAATGCAGTTTTTCCACATCTGGAACAGGAACCTTCATGCCAAATGATGCTGCTGATCCGTTCATCGGTGAAGCGGGCGAGAGAGAAAACGTGTTGGAAACAAAAATTGAAGTACTGGTGTCGAATCATTTACTCAAAAAAGTTATCCGTGCAATGAGAGAAGCTCATCCCTACGAAGAAGTGGCGTATGAGTGCTATTCAATTTACAACGAAAACCAGACAGAAGGTTCAGGAATGGTTGGTCGACTTCCAGTCGCATTGGGTGAAAAAGAATTTCTATCGCATCTCAAATCGACGTTCAATTGCGGCGTGATTCGACACACAAGATTGAGCGGAAAGCCCATTGAGCGCGTTGCCTTTTGCGGTGGAGCGGGAAGTTTTTTACTGGGCAATGCCTTGGCTGAAAAAGCGGATGTTTTTATTACGGGAGATTACAAGTACCATGAATTTTTCGATGCCGAAGACCGAATTATCATCGCCGACATTGGGCATTATGAGAGCGAACAATTCACTTCGGATTTATTACACGGCATTTTGACGAAAAAATTTCCTAAATTTGCGGTTCATTTAACGGAGGTCAACACGAACCCAATAAATTATTTTTAGCTCATGGCAAAAACCGCAACGAAAAAAGAAATGACTACAGCTGAGAAGCTGGACAGCCTCTATGAATTGCAACTAATTGATTCTGAAATTGATAGAATCAAAACAATACGAGGTGAACTTCCTTTGGAAGTACAGGATTTGGAGGATGAAATTGCTGGATTGAATACGCGCATTGCCAACATCGAAGAAGAAATCAAAGAGTTGGAAACGGAAATTACAGACCGTAAAAATGGAAATAAAGACGCGGAAACGGCGATCGCTAAGTATAAAGATCAACAAAATAACGTTCGAAACAACCGTGAATTTGAATCTATCTCGAAAGAAATTGAATTTCAAGAATTGGAAATGAAATTGAACGAGAAGCGCTCGAAAGAGACGAAAATGAAAATTGCGAGTAAAAAGGAAATTCTTGACGAAGCAAAAGAACGCACAAGTTTCAGAAATGAAGATTTGGCGTCGAAAAAAGCAGAGTTGGATGAAATTATTGCTGAAACGCAAGCGCAAGAAGAGAAATTGGAGAAAAAATCGCAAGCGGCAATCGCTAAATTGGACGATCGTTTGTCTGCTGCCTATACACGTTTGCGCTCAAATGCACGCAACGGTTTGGCTGTGGTTCCTGTAGACCGGGATTCATGTGGAGGATGCTTCAACAAAATCCCACCACAACGACAATTGGATATTCAAACAAAGAAAAAAGTGATTGCTTGTGAGCACTGTGGACGAATTCTCGTTCCGTCAGAGTTAGAAGAAGCATAAGCCAATCGGCAACATATACTTAAAGGATTTCGTTTCGCATGTTCGAAAATGAAGTCCTTTTTTAGTTTTAAACAATCGCAGTATGAAATTTTCAGATTACAACATCTCGCCGGATATCAAACGTCAGCTGGATCATTTAGGATTCAGTCGACCTACAGATATTCAATTCAAAGCGATTCGTCCCATTTTGGACGGGGAAGATGTCATGGCGATTGCACAAACAGGAACAGGGAAAACAGCCGCTTTTGCGATTCCAACGCTCGATCTCATTGAACGCACGAAAACCAAATACGCCAAATCTAAAGGCGTGAAATGTTTGGTGCTCGTTCCCACGCGTGAATTGGCGCGACAAATTGCAGGTGTTTACCGTGATTTGGGGAAATACACGAAAGTGAAATCCTTTGGTTTGTTTGGTGGCGTGGAGCAGGAACAGCAAATTGCGACCCTGAACAACGGCATTGATGTACTTGTGGCAACGCCTGGTCGAATGTTTGATTTGATCTCTCAAGGTGCACTGGACGTGACGGGAGTTCAATATTTGGTGCTCGATGAAGCTGATTTAATGCTGGATCTTGGATTCGCGAAAGACATTGCTGATGTGTTGAAGTTTGTTCCAGAAAAGCGACAAACCTTGTTTTTTTCGGCAACCATTTCCAAAAAAATTAAATCCTTGGCTTACGACGTCGTGAAAAACGCCATTCGCATTCAAATTTCGCCCAAGAATCCTGTTGCCAAAACCATTTCACACGCCATCGTCATGGTGGAAATGGACGACAAACGGTTTTTCTTGGAAAACATGATCAAAGAATATCCTGATCAGAAAATGGTCGTTTTTGTGCGTACAAAAGTGCGTGTAGAGCGCGTAGTTGCGGCTTTGGCGCGCGTGCAAATCGAATCGGAAGCCTTGCATGGGGGCATTGAACAAAAGGATCGTTTTGCCATTTTGGAACGCTTTCGTTCCGGTGAGAACAAGACATTGATCACCACAGATGTTGCTGCACGTGGAATTGACATTCCCAATGTGGACATGGTCATCAATTACGATT
>JBFYPU010000042.1:0-25699 GCA_041303175.1 Crocinitomicaceae bacterium
AATTAGAAACAGATGAATCGACGCGATTTTGTACGAAATTCTTCCATTCTTGGGGTTGGCGCCTTGATTTTGCCCAACTCACTTTTTGCAGCCGAAGGATTTTCTAAGAAGAAAATTCGTTTGGGTTTCATAGCTGTTGGAATGCGGGGACAATCGCATATTTGGGAAATGTTGCAACGCGATGATGTTGAAATCGTGGCGATTGCCGATCCCGATCCGCGGATGTTGAAAGATGCACAAGAGCTTCTGGCGAAAAAGGGAAAACCGAAAGCCAAAGAATACGGTGATGGTGATTACGACTACCGAAAAATGCTTGAACGAAACGACATTGACGCTGTTTTTGTTTCGTCTCCATGGGAATGGCATTTGGTTCAGGGTGTTGACGCCATGCGCGCTGGAAAAATTGTGGGGATGGAAGTGAGCGGCGCCATGACGTTAGAAGATTGTTGGGAATTTGTGCGGGTCTATGAAGAAACCAAAGTTCCCATCATGATGCTCGAAAATGTGTGTTACCGAAGAGATGTGATGTCCATCCTAAACATGGTGCGCAAAGGAATGTTTGGGGAATTGGTGCACGGTCGTGGTGGCTATCAGCACGATTTGAGAGGTGTATTGTTCAATGACGGAGTGACGCCCTACAACTCTGGTGTTGAATTTGGCGATAAGGGCTTTAGCGAGGCAAAATGGCGAACTAATCACTACCTAAATCGAAATGGGGAATTGTACCCAACCCATGGAATTGGTCCGCTCGCAACGATGTTCGACATCAACCGAGGAAATCGAATGACGCACCTCTCGTCAATGTCTTCAAAATCATTAGGACTCAATAAATACGTCAAAGAACACCCGAAAGGTGGAGAAGATCATCCCAACGCGAAGCTGAACTTCAAATTGGGTGATATCGTGACGACACAAATTCAATGCGCAAACGGGGAAACCTTCATGCTAACTCATGATACTTCGCTGCAACGACCGTACAATCTAGGATTTCGCGTGCAAGGAACGGAGGGGATCTGGGAAGATTTTGGTTGGGGCGATGCCGATCAAGGACACATTTATTTTGAAAAATCGATGGAACACTCGCACCAATGGGCGAATACAAAGGAATTGATGGAACTTCACGATCACCCGTTGTGGGCAAAATTTGCCGAATCAGCAGCGCAATCTGGGCACGGTGGAATGGACTTCTTTTTGGACAACGCGTTCATTACCTGCATCAAAGAAAACTATGAATTTCCGCTCGACGTCTACGATTTAGCCGCGTGGTATTCCATCACGCCCATAAGTGAAAAATCCGTTGAAGAGGGTGGAAGCCTTCAAGAAATTCCTGATTTCACGAAAGGAAAATGGCAATCAAGAACCCCAGTATTTGGATTAACCGATGAATTCTAGCACACCAATCACACTTCTGATTCTCGCTGGCGGCTTGGGAAGCCGCTACAAAGGGAATAAACAGATCGACGGCGTCGGTCCGAACAATGAATTTTTACTGGAATATGCCATTCATGATGCTATTGAAGCGGGATTCACAAAAGTGGTGATCGTTGTCAACGCAAGCGTGCGCAAATGGATCGAACTACGCTTGGCGTCGGTGAGTGAGCGCATTCAAATTTGTTTTGTTGAACAACTCATTCCCGTTTTACGCGATGCGCAAAAACGCGCCAAACCATGGGGGACAGGTCATGCCGTTCATGTGGCAAACACAGCTATCGACGAGCCATTTATGGTCATTAATGCAGACGATTTTTACGGACGGTCCACCTTTGAAATGGGAGCTGAATTTTTACGCAGCAAAAAGCTCAACCTCTCAGAAATGGGAATGATCACCTTTCCATTGGGGAAAACACTGACTGAGTTTGGAAGCGTTTCACGGGGATTGTGTGTCGTTGAAGAGGATGGAATCCTAGCGGAAATCATCGAGCATGAGCAAGTTAAACGTGAAGAAGAACGCATCGTTTCAAGTGCACGGTCAGAACTGGAACTCGACGAGAATGCGCCTGTTTCGATGAATTGCTGGCTCTTTCATCCCTACATTTTTGAGTTGTTGGAACTTTCCTTCAATCGGTTTTATCAAGAATATGCGCTTTCGTTGACCGAAGAATTTTATTTGCCTTTTGCGGTGCAAGAAGCCATCGAGAAAAACGCGGTATTTGTTCAAGTGTTGAACAGCCACGCGCAGTGGTTCGGACTCACTTATCCCGAGGATAAAATCAAGGCGAAGGAATTTTTGCAGGGATTTGTTGACGCGAATGTCTATCCAAATCAACTCTAGTATGGATCCTACTTTGTTGTCGATTCTCGATGAATTTTTCACCAAAGTTGAAGGCCATGTAACTGAAATTGTCCCCTTAAAATCGGGACTGATCAATGAAACGTATCAGGTGAAACTGGACAATGGCACGAGTTATATATTGCAACGGATCAACACGGAAATCTTTAAAAATCCACAAGCGTTGCAAGAGAATTGCCAGCTCGTTTCAACCTTTCTTTCCAAGCATGCAGATGCTGAAAAGGCGACACAGCAATTGATGTTAACTCCCGTTCCAACGCGAGCGGGGAAATTGTTTTTACAAGTTGGAGAACAAACGTGGCGAATGTTTCCCTATTTTGATCACACCGATTGTTTTGAGATAGTTCCATCAATCGAACACGCATTCCAAGCAGCCAAGGCACTTGCACAATTTCACAGCTCCCTCAGCGAATTTGATGCCCAGCAACTTGTAGATCCGATCCCAAACTTTTTGAATTTCTCGTTGCGTTTGGAGCAGTATCAGTTAGCTAAAGAGGCCGCAAATGCTGATCGACTTAGGTTGGCTCAGAATGAAATAGATCAGGTCAATGCGATTGTTCCGAGCCTTCAACACCACATCAACATTCTGGATAAATTGCCTAAACGCGCGATTCATGCCGATCCGAAAATCAGCAATTTCCTCTTTCATGAAGGTACCACTTTCGTTGCTGGATTGATTGATTGGGACACCATCATGCAGGGTTCAATCCTCTACGACATTGGCGATATGGTGCGGTCTTTCACGAACCGAAAACGCGAAGACAACGACGATCACACACCTGCCTTTAATGAGGATATTTTTAATGCGCTGCTTGCGGGATACCTTAATGAAAGCGGACATCTGAGTGTTGCCGAGCTTCAAAATTGGGTCGTTGGCGCACAAACCGTCATCGCCATTCAAGCCATTCGCTTTCTCACAGATTATTTGCACGGCGATGTTTATTATTCCGTCACAGATTCACGTCAAAATTTACGCAGAACGCGGAACCAACTTCAGTTGTTGAATGAGTTGAACAATTACCTAAACTGAGCACCGATCTCGCTTAGTTTTTTACCACGCGCTCAATCGCTTTTTGACCGTCAGACTCCAACACGATGAGGTAAACCCGCGCTTCATTGCTTAACAAATCGAATTGAACAAATGTAGTTGATACTACTAGTGTCGTGAGTGCTTTTCCATGCGCATCACACAACGAAATAGTGCAAATGTACTTGACGTTCAGCCAAAGATACCGCTTTTTCAATTGCTCTGCCGAATGAAGAGAATGTTAAATTTATATTACCAAAAGACACGTGAATTCATTCTATAATTGCTACATTGCGGTTAAACTATGCTAAAGCTACTTCTTATATTTTCTCGACCACGCTCTCCGCGGTTTTCAGAAATATTCTGCTTTCATGCGAATGCTTTCAAATCAAAGCTGTTAAAGACGCGTCTTATGCTCACCGCTGGACTACTTGCGGTTTCATTGTCGGGAAATGCTGTGATAGATCACTGGGAAACCGCGGTCTACGAAACAGATACTTGGCGTTATTTGATTCCAACAAGTGCGGTTACTTCAGCGTGGAATACGATCGGATTTAACGACGCGTCTTGGTTGCAAGGTCCTGGTGGATTTGGATTTGGAGATGGTGACGACAACACAACCTTTGGTTCTGCAATGTCCTGTTTTCAGCGTCGAAGTTTTACAGTGATCGATAAGAATCACATTGAACAAGCAATTTTGAATGTCGATTATGACGATGGATTTGTCGCTTATTTGAACGGGGTGGAAATTGCACGCGCCAACCTCACCAGTGTCGGTCAACCTCCCTACAATCAAGGTGCTGACGGAACACACGAAGCACAAATGTACGCGGGTGGATACCCATCTCAATTTGTTATTTCAAACGCATTTCTAGCTGCCAATTTGGTGAATGGAAGTAACGTTTTGTGTGTGCAAACGCATAACCAATCGATGGGTTCTAGCGACATGACTTCGCGCGTTTTCTTGTCCTTTGGTATCAACAATACAACGAACAATTATGGGCCTACCCCACCTTGGTTCCTAACGCCATTTGCTTCTTCGAACTTGCCGATTGTTGTGATCAATACTGCAGGAGGAGCAAGCATTCCCGACGAGCCAAAATTGGATGCTACTATGGGAATCATCAATAACGGTCCTGGGATCACCAATTCTTTGACTGATCCCTACAACGAATTTGAGGGCAACATCGGAATTGAAATTAGGGGCTCTTCTTCATCAGGCTTCCCCAAAAAACAATATGGTTTGGAAACCCGGGATCCCTCTGGAAACATTATGGATGTGAGTATTTTCAACATGGCATACGATAACGATTGGGTGCTTTCTGCTCCTTATACGGATAAATCGTTGATGCGCGATGTATTGACGTACAAAATGGGATGGGATACGGACAATTATGCACCGCGAACTCAATTTTGTGAAGTGATCCTTAATGGCCAATATGAAGGTGTGTATGCTCTGACTGAGAAAATCAAACGCAAGGATGGAAAAGTGGGAATTGACGACGTGCTTCCAGAGGACATCAGCGACAATGAATTGACGGGGGATTATATTTTCAAAGTCGATAAATTGACGGCCGATGGACAGGTTGCGTGGACTTCGCCCTATCCAACGTTCCCGAATTTTTCAAGTACCATTGATATTCAGCTCCACGATCCCGAATTGGTAGAGTTGGTTCCCGTTCAATTGAATTATTTGCAAACGGTCGTCACTTCATTCGAAACAGCACTCATCGGTGCCAATTTCGATGACCCTCTGCTCGGTTATGCACCGTATATCGATAAAGAATCGTTTATTGATTTCATACTGGTGAATGAATTTGGAAAAAACGTAGATGGCTATCGAATCAGTACCTTCTTGCACAAACGCCGATTGAGCGAGGGCGGGAAAATTGTTGCTGGACCACTTTGGGATTTCAACTTGGCGTTTGGAAATGCTGATTATTGTTATGGCGGCAACACCGATGGCTGGGAAATTTATTTCAACAGTTATTGCGGTGGTGGCTTGGATAATCCATTTTGGTTTGAACGGTTGTTGCAAGATCCGAATTTTGCGAATCAAATGCACTGTCGTTGGCTGGAAATGCGGGCGGGAGCTTGGCACACGGATACACTCATGGCGTACATTGATTCACAAGCCGCCTATTTGAACGAAGCACAAGAGCGCAATTTCCAACGGTGGACAATTTTGGGGAATTACGTCTGGCCGAATAATTTCGTGGGTGCCACCTACGCTGAAGAAGTAGGCTACTTGAAAGCGTGGATCACTGAACGTGCAAATTGGATGGATGCCAATATGTTTGGAACCTGCGACAATGTGAGCACAGATGAAGTCCAAGGCAGAGAAGTGCGCGTTTATCCGAATCCTGCAAGCGATTTTGTGGTGTTTGAATTCTCTGAACTTTCCTCAAATGGAGTTTTAGAACTTATCGATGCGAGCGGAAAAGTTGTCGGTTCAACTTCGTTCAGTTCCACATATCAGGTCGAAATGAACCTGAATGGTCTATCCAACGGAATCTACACCTATCGAATTATCAATGTCGATCAAGCACCCATTATCGGAAAAATTATCGTTCAATAATAAATTTATGAAATTCAATTTTCTCTACACATCCATTGCATTTATCACGCTTTTTTCCCTGTTTTCCTGCAAAAAAGTGGAAGGTCCAGGTGGCAATTCTTCGATCACAGGAACAGTGAAAGGACAATACATTCTCGGTTCATCCAGCGAAGCAAGAGCGGAAGTTACGGAGATCACTGTGACGCATGCAAATGGCGTGGACGGCTCCATTCTGGAAAACAGCGATTATTTTCTTTTGAACACGCCAAATGCTGGAACGTATTACTACGTTTGGTATGAAAACACGAATTTCCCCGGGCAAGATCCAAATTTGGCTGGAAGAACAGGCATCAAAGTGACGTATAGCAACAGCGAATCCAATGTGCTCATTGCCACGAATACCGCTTCGGCTATTCAGTCTATTGCAGGTGCCGACTTCATCGTTTCACGCGTGGCAGACATCGTTACAGTCACCAATACTTCCGTTGGCGAAGTTCCGGATGCTGAAGAAGTCAACACGCCATTTATTGTGGATGTCGCACTGCAAGGAAAATCTGCCGTTTCGTCTTCATCACTCTCAGCGATGGGACTAATAGCAGATGAACGGGTGTATTTGATTTATGGTGAGGAGGATTTCTACAGTGAGTCTGTGCGTACAGATGAAAACGGACGTTACCAATTTAAAGACTTAACCCGAGGCGATTACCGTGTATACACGTTCTCGGTTGATGCGAATTCAACAACAGGTCAGCTCATTCGAGTGGAAGTGGGGGGGTCAATTACCGACAAAAAGCAGGTGGTCGAAGTGGAAGATATGACCGTCATTAAGTAAACGTTGATGAAAATGCGTAGCATCTTTCTAGGCTTTCTGGTTGCCTTTGTTGCATTCTCGGCGAGGAGTCAATCTGATCTCAGTACATGGATTGGAGCTGAAGCAAAGTATGTTGTGAATAAAAAGTGGTCGTATGGCTTTGAGCTGCAATCGAGAAATGATCTGAGAATCGGACAAATGAGCGACCTGCTCGCTTCGCCAAGTGTCAATTGGAAACTGAAGAAATTTTTGGAAATTGGTCTGGCCTATCGCCTCACAAGCGTTCCATTTGCGGATAACACAACCAATCGCGTGGTGAAAAATCGCTTCACACTGGATTTTACCTTTCAGAAAATTGAGGATTTTTTCTTGGATAAATCGCGCTTTAGCTATTCTCTACGTTTGCGCGGAACTAGGGAAACCCAACTAGATGAGCGAACAGAAAACACACTGCGATTGAATACCAAAGTGGATTACGATATCCGAAAGTCAAAAATTGACCTCACGGCAGCCGTTGAGGTGTTTTATCGGTTTCAGAGAGATGTAAGCTACACGTTTACGGACGTGATCACAACGAGCGGCTTGAACAGATTGCGGTTTAGAGTTGGAATGAGTTATCCCATAACGGATCGACAAAAAGTTGAAGTGTATGCCATTGAGCAATTTCGCTATCCAGATGGAAATCCCGAATTTATTATGGGGATTGGGTACATTTACGACTTTTCTCCAAAGAAAAAAGCAAACAAGAAGTAACCTTGGCTTCATTCTTGGTTATGATTACTGTCGAATCGTTCAATGGAGCGTTTCACTAGTTAAACAAGCAAAAGAACAAACAATGAACGCATTCAGAAAACGTATTACTGCACTTGCCATGGTTCTCCTCGTAGGGAATTTCGCGCACGCCGAAGGGATTAAATTCCAAGATTTATCCCTGAGCGAGGGACTTGAAAAAGCAGCACGCGAGAACAAAAAAGTCTTCATTGATGTCTTCGCAACATGGTGCGGGCCCTGTACATACATGTCCAAAAACGTCTTCACGGATGGGGATCTAGGCGCATTTATGAACGAGCACTTTATCAGTTTGAAATTGGATGGCGAATTTGGAGATGGCGAACAATTGATGGAGCAATTTAACTTGGATTCGTATCCAACCATGTTGTTTTTGGATCCAGAAATGGCTTTGTTGAATAAAATTGTGGGTGCTGTGGATGCCGAAGAGCTAATCGTTGCAGGCAATGAAGTACTCTTCCCAGAAACGTCGCTCATTTTTCAACTTGACAAAAAGTATGCGGAGGGAAATAGAGACCGCGAATTTCTTGCGCAGTATGCAATCGAATTGCTCAACAAAGACCGCGAATTTCAAGACGTAGTCGATGAATTTGTTGCGCTTTACCCCTCGATTGATTTGCTCGATGAAAATGAATTTATTGTGTTTTGTGCTGGAGTGCACGATCGAACTGATCCCAACCTTCAAGCATTCTTGAAACGCATGGATGAGTTGTTTGAGATTCATGGTGAATACGTGCTCACGAAATTAAACATGATTTTTGAGGGAATCATCACCGATGCCATTGACATGGAGAACAAATCACTGATTCGATCCGAAACCGAGGCAATTTACGAGGACTACCGCTTGTTTTATGAAGAAGAAGCGATTGAACTCGATGAGTTGGTAGAGATGATGAACGAAATGTACGACGAGGGAACGATCTAACTTGACATCACACGTATTTACTGGATTCGCGCAAGGCCAATCCGGATAAATCTG
This sequence comes from Crocinitomicaceae bacterium, assembly GCA_041303175.1. Lineage (GTDB taxonomy): Bacteria > Bacteroidota > Bacteroidia > Flavobacteriales_D > Crocinitomicaceae > UBA4466. The sequence goes on from JBFYPU010000042.1 coordinate 8,454, forward strand.
ACGTTTGGAGATAGTTTTGAACGGCTTCAGGATCAGCTTTGGAATACTGGCGTAAACTCCATCCAATCGCTTTTTGAATAAAAAATTCTTTGTTCCCTTTAAACGAGGTGATCAAGTCGGTGAGCAGAGCAAAATCCGTCTTGTTGCCGTATTTCAATTGAAAAAGTAAACACGTACGGTTCAACCAAAAATTGGTACTGGAGCGCCACAGTTGTATTACTTCGTCACGCTTTTCAGGAAAGCGTTGTAAATAAACGCCCACACAATTGCTCGCGATCAAATCAACCGTATCCCACCATGATTTTTGCGTAAGAATCCACTCAAATTCCACCCAATCGCCTTCGGAGTAATCCTGTTTGGGTCGTTTTTGAAGTAAATCCACCGCAACCATTTGAAATTCGCGTTCATTTTTCTCCCAGAGTTCTCGGATCAAACTCCAAAAATCGGGTTGATGCGCTTTCACCAACGGTAACCATTGCGCTTGAATTGCTTTTCTTTCGGGTGCTGAAATGCCATAGAAGGCGAAGCGACCTTTCATATAGCCCTTCATTTTTTCCGCCTTATCCGAGTCTGCCAAAGCTTCAAAGCGCGTTTCAAGATCTTCAAGAATGGAGTGGATGGTCATGGGTTCGTTCAATTTGATGTGCATGGTAATTTCTCAAGGTTAAAAATATTAAAACAAGAGAATCGGATCATGAAATTGACTTAGTTTTTGTAATTTCTCAACGTGAGGCGAGTATCGCATGGACTTCTAATCCGAATAACAATTATTCGTTGAACTGAAAATCGATGCTCTAATCTAAAGTTTGTCCATAAGATTGGAATCAGTTGAACTTGTTTTGTTAAATTTGTAGCCTCAAACATCAAACAAAATGATCGAAACGGATATCATCATCATTGGAGCTGGACCTGTAGGTCTCTTCACTATTTTTGAAGCAGGACTCTTAAAATTGCGTTGTCACTTGATTGACTCTTTGCCACAACCAGGAGGTCAATGCTCAGAGATTTACCCTAAAAAGCCAATCTACGATATTCCAGGTTTCCCCTCGATTTTAGCGGGCGATCTGATCGATAATTTGATGGAACAAGCCGCACCGTTTAAACCTGGTTTTACCCTTGGTGAGGCGGCTATTGATATCGATAAATGTGATGACGGAACGTTTATCGTGACCACCACAAAAGGAACGAAACACCATGCGCCGATTGTTATGATTGCAGGTGGATTGGGTGTATTTGAACCAAGGAAACCACCGATTGATAACTTAGATGATTACGAAGATAAAGGTGTGGAATACATAATCAAAGATCCAGAATTTTATCGAGGAAAACGCTGTGTGATCGCAGGTGGAGGGGATTCTGCATTGGATTGGTCGATTTTCCTTACCGAAAACAATATTGCCTCGGAGGTCGCGCTTGTTCACCGTCGTTCTTCGTTTCGCGGACATTTGGACTCCGTTCAAAAAATCTTGGATTTGGCGGATACTGGAAAAATTAAATTGATCACTGAGGCTGAAGTTGTAGGTGTTGGTGGAATTGGAAAAGTGGAATCCGTTACGATTCAGCACGAAACACAAGGGGAATTTACGTACGCGACGGACCATTTTATTCCACTCTTCGGACTAAAACCAAGCCTAGGACCTATTGCGGATTGGGGCTTTGAAATTGAGAAAAGTGCGATCAAGGTCGATACCTTAGATTATTCAACGAATATCCCGGGAATCTATGCAATTGGTGATGTCAACGTCTACGAGAACAAACTGAAATTGATCTTATGCGGTTTCCATGAAGGAACGCTAGCCGTTCAATCAGCCTTCGCGCGGATTCATCCAGACAAAAAAAATGTACTCAAGTACACGACTGTAAATGGGGTCCAAGGCTTCTAAAGGCGTTTAGACCAACTTCGTAGACACACAGATGGCATGCTTTCTCGATTTTTCCGTATATTGAGATTCAATTTGGTTCGCATCTGCTTTGGTTGTTGCTGAATTTTTCTTGATTGCTCAATGAACAAACATTTACTTATCTTGATCCTTTGTTGTGTTAAAGCCCTGGGCTTGCATGCTCAGAACGATCAGGAGCTCCAACGTTTGGACGCAGTCGCGTTTGAAGCCCTCGAGAGCAACGACCCAACTGTTTCTCAAAAAGCAAAAGACTTGTTGGAGGCAAGCCAACGAAAGGGAGAGTCTTTGTACACCATCAACGCACACACCATTTTAGGAATTGTCAACAAAGAAAAAGGCTACTACCTAACATCGCTCAATCATTACCTCAAGGCTCTGAACAGTGCCGAGAAATTGAACGATCGTGCGCGGGTTTCAGCTTGCTACAACAACATTGGTGGCGTGTATCTCTTGCAAGAAAATTATGTCAAGTCTTGTGAATATTTCAACAAAAGTTTAGCCATCGAGCAAACACTCAAGCAACCCCTTCAAAAATCCATTCGCTATTACAATCTCGGTGATGCATATAGCAAAATGGATAGTTTCGATTTGGCGCTTTCCTACCTCACCAATTCACTGTTGATCGAAGAACGGCTGAATAATCAAGAAGGCGTTATATATGCACAACTTGGCATCGCTGAAGTCTATTTTAAATTGAATCGTGTGGCAGATTGTCAAGGGTTGCTTACAAAAATCGCACAACGACTCGGCGCACAACAAATCGAGGAAAACATCCTCTACGAGTTGCTCCAAGGATGTGTTTTTCTCCAACAGAAGAAGTTGGATTTGGCGCTCCAATCGTTCAATAGGGCTGAAGCACAATCACTCTCCAATAATTTTAGGATTCACCTCTTGGAGATCTACATCAATCAAATTGCGATTCACAAACAAGCCAAAGATTGGCAAAGAGCTGTAACTACTTATGATCGCTTTGTTGCCTTGAAAGAAGAGTTGAATACGACCAAGATCAAAAATCAACTGGAAGATTTAACTTTTCGGAATGAACTCACGAAGAAAGAACTCGAAATTGAGCTAATTGAGGAAGAAAAGCAATTGGCAGAAAAGAACGAACGAATGGAGAAAAATGCGGCAAATCAAAGCCAAAAAATCGTTTGGTTTCTAATTGTCTCGCTTATTCTATTATTTGGGCTTATTTTCGTCGGTATTAGGAAATTATCTAAGAGCAACTAAGGTGATCAAACGGAACACATTCATAATTGCATTGTCATACAGCATCTATTCGCTGGTGTTACTGGCTATTTTGAATCCGTTTGTTTTTTTGAAAAATGGCGCTAACGTGCTTGATTATGTATTAATTATACTCTCGACTTTCGCACTGACTTATCTTTTGATTCGATCCATTCCCAGTCAAAGTAAACGTAACGCCCACCATGTTATGTTCGTCATTGGCTTGTACGCGATTCCCTTGCTAAACGGGTGTTTCATCTATTTATTAAACAGTCAATTGGAAGCCGCGGCTACCTTTATCCTTTACGTTAGCTCGTTTTTGATTTTACCCATCCTTCCGATAGCCGTTTACATCCTATGGCTTTTGTTTGAAGACCTGCAGGCGCGTGTTACCGTTACGGCTGAAAATCGGGAATCCTCGGATCAAATCACCAAGAAGGTCTTCAACATATTAAACGACAAAGGGATCTTGATCAAAGAGATTCCGCTCAGTGCTATCATTGCATTCGAAGCGATGGATAATTATGTGATCACCTATTATTTGGATGAAACGGAAACATTGCGAAGGGAAATGCATCGAATATCGTTAAAAAAAATTTCTGAATTGATTGGTGAAATCAGTGAAGACTTTTTGCGCGTCCATAAATCCCACCTGGTAAATCCAGCGTATATTGTTGCTTTGCGAGGTAAATCTCAGGCGTATCGAATTCAACTGAAACACCTCGATGGCTTAATCCCTGTTTCACGCACCTTTAGTGTGGATGTCATTCGCGTCCGCGAAGCATGAATTCACCATTCAAAACAGGTTATTAACCTAACCATTCACCACAAGATCATAGCATTTCACAGTATTGGCTAGTTTATCACCACCAAAATTAACCGTTCGAAGATCTGATTGAGTTTGCGATTAATTATTCATTAATTTTATATTACAAATCTTTGAAGATCCAATAATATGCACCGTAAATTACGTAGTTTTTTCATCTTCTCTGTCATGTTCGCTGCTGGAGTAGGAGACGCTTGGTGCGCTAATTACTATGTAAATGATGGCAGTGCTTCTGGGGATGTTTACACCACAGCGCTTGGAAACAACGGAAATTCAGGCCTAACCCAAGCCTTACCAAAAGCTAGTTTGAGTGCAATTCTGTCAACATATGGACCGCTTGGAACAAATGTGTTGACATCAGGTGACGTTATTTTTGTGGATGCGGGAACCTATTTCGTAACCGATGCGAATCTTAACCTATCAATCAATGGTCTTTCAATCATCGGAGCGGGCAGTTCACTCACGTTTTTCGATAACGATAGTCAGAGTGTGGATGCGAACCGTTGGGCAAATGTTACTGGAAACAACATCACGATTCAAGGTGTTTACTTAACAGGATACAATTATGGTTTGGGTGGCGCCACGACAGTGCAATTTTCGGGTGTTACGAATGTCACGGTAACAGATGTTCAAATCAATGAAAACACGTCTGGAGGTGGATCTTCCGCTATTGTGATCAATGGAGGATCGAGCATCAATTTCAGCGGTGGCGGATCCAATTGCAATCCGATTGGACCAAGTATCGCTGGAGGCGGAGTGAACATCGAGGGAAATGGCAATGTGATCAACTTCACGAATTACACCTTAACTGGAAATTCGAAATCGGCGCAAGGAGGTTCTGGAATGTACATCAGTGGCAACAACACAACATTCGTTACCGTTACCAATTCGACCATTGCCAACAATGAGAACACATCCGCAAATGGCGGTGCTGGGATCTATCTTTCTGGTGCAAATTTGACCATGACGGGCTGCTGCATAAGTAATAATCTTACTTATGGTGGAAGTGGACCTAAATATGGAGCGGGCGTCACGCTTGCGAGAGGTGCAACCGCAACGTTTTCAAATTGCACGTTTACTGGAAACAGTGTCAGCAATGCGGGTAACGGTGGTGCGATTTCCATCAATACATCTTTTGCAGGGAGCGGAACGGCTGCGTCCGTCTCACTAACATCCTGCTCGTTTACTTCGAACACCGCAACGGGCGAAGGAAATCACATTTACCTCCGCGTAGGTTCTGGAAATGCAGCTTCAGTATCAATTAATGAATGTAGTTTTTCGGCTACAGCAGAAGATGTTCGACAAGATAACACGGGAACAGTCACGGTTCAAAATTCTGGAAATCCTGTACTTTCTGGCACGGGAATTACTGTGATCAACACCACAAATCCTGTCACGAGTCCTGCAACGTTTTGTCCATCTGCCAATGTTGCATGTTATTCAGTCATGCTGCCGGTTGAGTTGATCGACCTCGGAGCTACTTGTGACGATAATGCAACCTTGATTGAATGGTCAACTGCCTCAGAACGCGACAATGACTATTTTCTACTTGAGAAGATGTCCGAAACAGGTGACACTAAGCTCATCGCGACGATCAATGGATCGGGCAATTCCCAGACAACGATTAACTATCAGTATCGCGACACGGAATACGCCTCAGGGGTCAACTATTATAGACTTTCGCAAATCGATTATAACGGACATCGAACCACATTTGATCTTGTTTCATCACAGAATTGTTCTGATCTTACTACAAGTCGCTGCTATTTTAATCCTTCAGAAAATTGCTTTCAACTTTTTTTAAGCAGATCACAAGCAGAATTGGAGCGTATTGAAGTGGTGACGCTACTTGGTGAGAATGTCCCCGTTTATTGCTCACCGTTGGAGTCGAGTAAAACACAGAAATTAGAGCTGTTTCAGCCACTTTCTAGCGGTACCTATTTCGTTCGGTTAACCTTCTCAGACCACGACGAAGTCATCAAAACAATCATTTATTGATTCGCTTCCAGCTTGTTAATCTTCTGCTAAAGCGCCACCATTTTTTCCTAGGCGTTGGTGGATTGTGTATTTTTGTTTCATGAATAGACGTAACATCAATGCAGTAATCATTTTGGGAATCTTGTCCATTCTGAGCATTATGGTGATTCAGGCATTTTGGATTCAAAAAACCGTTTCAACTCAGGCGGCATCGTTGGAAATCCAAGAGCGGCAAGACAGTTTGGATTTTGTTCGTTTCACTGAAAATACGCACCGTGCCTTGCAGAATGTTTTGGAAGAAATTGCTTCCATTAGCGAAGATAGTTCGGATCAATACGGAGCCGTAAAGCAATTGGAAGCCAATTATTTTTCGGTGGATATCAACGAGGAATTGCAGCCGTATTATTTGGAAACCTTGTTGAAACGAGAACTCTATGCTCAGCAGGTTCGGCGCGATTTTCAATACGGCATCTACGACTGTTTTAGCGATTCAATTGTCTTTGGTAACTTGATTGAATATGTTGGCGACTCTACGTTTGCTGAATCACAAGCAACGGCCAAAATGCCATTTTCGGAGAAAAAATGGAAAAAGGATGGACATTATTTCACCGTTTACTTTCCTGAAATTCAGTCTGAATCCTTGGCAGCAACGCTCGACACCTCTTATTCGCCATATTTCTATCTTATTTTCATTGTGCTTGTTGTATTGATCTTTTTCGGGTTTACTATCAATATGATCTTGCGACAGAAACGACTTTCTGAAGTCAAAACAGATTTCATCAACAACATGACCCACGAGTTGAAAACGCCCATTTCTACAATTGGCTTGTCTGCAGAAATGATAATGCGCAGCGATGGAATGGACAAAGAAAAGTTGCAGCAATATGCTGGGATTATTTTTAAGGAAAATAAACGGTTGGAGCATCAAGTAGAGCGCGTGTTGAACGTTGCAAAAATGGACAAGGATAAGCTCTCGTTGAAGAAGGAATCCTTCGACATGCACGAATTGTTGGATGAGGCCAAGGAGAATTTCGAATTCAATCAAATGGAGAGCGGAGGAGTGATTAGTTTGGATCTGAAAGCAAACCCGTATGAAATCTATGTGGATCCTGTTCACCTTTCCAATGTCGTCTACAATTTGATGGATAACGCTGTGAAATATTGCAAAGAAAAGCCCAATATCGCGATCAAAACAATGACCGATAAGCGTTGGTTCATCTTGGAGGTAAACGACAATGGTATTGGAATGAAGCGCGAAGAGGTCAAAATGATATTTGATAAATTTTACCGCGTTCCAACCGGAAACCAGCACGATGTGAAAGGTTTTGGTTTAGGGCTCTATTATGTAAAACTGATTATCGAAGAGCATGGCGGGCAAATTTTTGTGAAAAGCTCACCTGGGAAAGGCTCAACCTTCACACTTCGATTGCCATTGTAAGCTCAAATATTGTACTTTTAACGAATGGATGAAATCGTAAATCGCGTAAAAGAAAGTGGGCTCATTTCAATGGATCTGGCGGATTTTAAACCGCGCATGCTCATCGTGCAAGTCGATATCGCTAACCAATTGTGGCAAGGCCTCGTCTTGAAGGAAAAGGACTTTCGTGCATGGGTCAAGGAACACGATTGGACGGCATACGTAGGAAAAGCTGTTTATGTTCATTGCTCTGCAGATGCGATTGTCCCCACGTGGGCGTATATGTTGATTGGCTCGGCGCTGTTAGAACAAACCGCTCACTTCGTGATTGGCTCGCGCTTAGCGTTGGAAAAGCAATTGATTTTGGCACGGATCCAAGCTGAACCTTTAGATCGTTACGTTGACGGAAGAATGATCATCAAAGGATGTGCAGACATTGCCGATCCTGCCTACGCAATGACGGAATTAGTGAAGCATCTTCAGCCCGTTGCAAAGAGTATTATGTATGGTGAACCTTGTTCGACTGTGCCGGTTTTTAAACGGAAATAGGAGCGAAGTCTAGTCCTTTTTCACGAATACATTCTATAAGTTTTGGGAGCAATTCTTGGATGCGCTCGGTCACTTTTTCATTGTCGTGCAACACTAGGATATCGCCCGACTTGATGCGTTGTGCATGGGTCAAAATCTCTGATATTGAAACCGATTTGTCGTAATCATACGATAGCCAAGTCCACATCACGAGCGTATATTTTTTACGAATGTTCCGTCCATAAATCATTGGTAGGCGACCATAAGGTGGACGAAACAAATTGCTTTGAACATGGCGTGACGTCTCCTCAATCGAATCCAAATAAACTTTCTTTGAAACGCTAGTTCCTTTTTCGTGGCGCATCGTGTGATTGCCTAGTGCATGACCATCTTTCTGAATTTGTTGAATGATTTCAGGATGGTTCTGCGCGTTCGTTCCAACACAAAAAAACGTTGCACGGATATTTTCACGCTTCAATAGATCTAGAATCCATGCCGATAATTCGGGTGTTGGGCCATCATCAAAGGTGAGATAAACACAGTTATTAGATGCAGAAAACCCCCATTTTCTTCGCGGAAAAATCCAACGAAAATAAATGGGGGTTCTAAATAGTTTCATGCTTTTTCGCTAGCGCAGAACTGAATCTTGACCAACGGTGCTTTGCTGAATGAGTTCTTCCATGGATGGCATCTCACCAGAATTTGGAGCCTGTGCCGGTGGACCTTGTTCAGCTGGTGGATCCATATATCCGAAATTGATTCCCATTCCGAGTTGGTAATCGCTCAAAACTTTCATCGCGTTGACATACGTTCCTCCCCTAGACGAACTCGAGCTTTCTCCGATTTCACGCCCTCGTTCTTTGAGTTCTTTCAGAATTCTAGGATACATGGTATCGTTGTAATACGCTAATTTTTGACCAGTCCGTCGCGCTAATGCACCTTTGTCATTTCCGCTATCCAAGGCCGAAGCATTCAAGACATAATAGGCATGCATAGCTGCAAGAAAGTCTTTACGGTTTTCCCCATTAGCAATGAATTTGACGTCGCTCTTGTCGAAGTAATTGATGATGGATTCCAACTGATTAGCGAGTGTTTGACCCAACTTCTCAGCACCTTTCACATCGCCAGCGCTGTACAGAATGGTCACGTAATTGTGTAAATCACCGTCAATAAATCCTTTCAATTCCTGATCTCTTGAAATGCGGTAGCCATCTTTTGGGTCACGACTTTCGGATGGTTCTCCATAATCAATCACAATTTCGGCTGGCATGACATCGAGCGAACGATGTATAAGCGCAATCGCTTTCTTTTTGTATCCCGCGATTTCCGAAGCTGGCATTTTCTTGCCTGGCAATCCACGATCATCCAAACCTTGTTCTCCTTGAGCAGCTTTTCGCATAAATTCTTCTGCCAATTCATAGAAATGTGAACGGTACTGTTTCGTGTGACGACGTGTGTAGTAATCCGTCAAGACATCAGGATTGTTCATCGCACCGTATTGATAATTTTTCATCAAGTTTTCATACATGCGTTCTTGATTCATGCGCTCATTTGGTCGATCCAATGGATTCACTTCGAATGCCATTCCGTTTTGTTTTACGTAACCACGACGATACATAGCCAGGGCAACATCAGATCCACCAGGAGAAGAGAAATACAATCCGCGTTTCCAATTGTTGTTGGCAATAATATCCAACATCATCGCTTGTTCACGAGTCAGTGCTTCCTTATCGAAATCAAAACGCATTTCAGATACGCATTCTTTTTTCTGTGCAGCCGTGATCAATCCAGATTTCACTGCATTGTTTAGGTTCACGGGCAAAACGAATCCTCGGCTAGGGAAAATTCGAATGGTTTGTCCCTCCGTTTCGATTAAATTGTTGTCGTCACGTGTGAACGCCATGGCATCTTGTATGTTGGCATAGTTCCACGATTTTTCGAAGTCCATGAGCATTTTTTGTAACGCCTCCATTGCATCTTGGGGCATCGTTACACCGCTACTCGGGTCTTGTGCCGCGACCAACACCTCAATTGAAGCACTGTATCGTTCGTATACGTCCTCCGCCGCATCAGCTTTAGGTTCTGCACTTAGAATTGCACGAATTTTATCCAAGCGTGTTGAAGTTTGTGGATTTGCAGACGTTACACCAGCCATGATGGATACAGATGCTCTTCCAAATTGCGCCAAACCAGCTTTCAACTCGTTGGGGCTTCCTTTTGCTCGAAGCGCGATCACTTTTTTGGTCAACTCAGGTTCCGCTCGTTGAAGCAATTGGATCAGATCAAAGAAATAGATTTGATCGGTATTTCCAGCGTACATCAAAATTTGGTCTTCCGTAAATTTGATTGGAAGTGGATCAGAATCGTATGCTCTCATTTTCATTTGATCCGTGTACCAGTCCGTTTGCATCAACGATAAGTTACACACACGAACATCCGTTCTGTAACCTTCAACTTCTTGCATGTACCATAGAGGGAATGTATCGTTGTCACCGTTTGTGAAGATAATTCCATTTTTCTCACAGGACATGAGGTAGTTCATCGCCAAATCGCGTGCGGATGTTTTTAAGCTTCGATCGTGGTCGTCCCATCCTTGGAACACAAGAACCAAAGGCACAGCAATCGTCATTACAATAGCTGCAATCGCGCCATGTTCATCTTTTTTCAGCACGCGCGCAAGCAGCATCATTGCACCGATTCCAACGACAGCGAACACCGAAATGAGCAACCAAGACACAGATCGAATCATTTCACCACCTGAAGCGTCCATGATCAAGAAGAAGAGCAATCCACCACCTGCAACGGCACCCATGCGAATCATTTCTCTCTTGCCAAACGATTTAAAGGCTTCATAAAGCGCGTAGACGCCAACACCAATCCAAAGTGCAAAAAAGTAGAATGATCCTACATATGCGTAATCGCGCTCACGTGGTTCAAACGGTTTTTGATTTAAATAGATAACGATGGCCAATCCAGTGAATAAAAACGCAAGTAAGACAACAAAGGCATCTTTTGGTGCTTTGTAGAAATGAAATACCAATCCAATAAGACCTAGAATAAGCGGAAGGAAGTAGAATGCGTTATTGGACGGATTTTCTTGCGTGAAGTAAGGAGCTGCTTCTTGACTTCCAACCCGTGTTTCGTCAACAGCATTGAAGCCAGAGATCCAGTTTCCGCGCATTGCATCCCCATGTCCTTGAATGTCGTTTTGTCGACCAGAGAAATTCCACATGAAGTATCGGAAGTACATCCAATTCATCTGGTAGTTGGTCATGTACGTCATGTTTTCACCGAACGTTGGTAGACGCATTCCATCTGCACCCTTTTCCGTATCTGTGCCATCGTTTGCGTCATATCCTGACCAAGCTTTGTAGCCTTCAATTTTCCCATCACCTGGATTTCCCCAATACATACGCGGCAGGAAGGTTGTTTGGGCATAAGTTGCGATGGCTTTTTCCATTACGCGCTCATTCGAGAGAAAATATTTTTCCACGACTTCTGCGCCAGATGTTTCTTTTGCAAATGCATTTGCCCGTTTTTCATCCTTAAAGGCTTTCACATCGGTATCGTTTTGCACAACGACAAATCGGCGCAAATACGTTGGTCCCAAATCATCATACAGATCGCGTTCGTTCTCTTTAGAATTCCAGTGCTGACCAAAAAGAATAGGTGCAGAGCCATATTGTTCACGTTCCAAGTACGCTCGAAGTGTCACCAAGTTTTCAGGATCATTTTCATCGAGCGGCGTATTGGCATTTGATCGGATTACAATCACTGCGAACGAACCATAGCCGATCAATAAGAAAATCAATCCCATCATGGAAGAGTACAAAACGCGGAAACCTCTCTTGCGTGCGAAACGCAGTACGAAAACGCAAATTGCCACGAGGAACACAAAAAAGAAGATTGTTCCAGCGTAGAACGGCATTCCCATAGAATTCACGAATGAAATTTCAAAGGAAGATGCCATTGCGATGGTTCCAGGAATGACCGCCGTTTGGATGAAACCAAGAATCACAATGGATAGAATTCCCGTAAGCACGATTCCGACAAGTGTCACTTTTTCTACGTAACGGAAATAGATCACGAATGCAATTGCTGGCACCACGAGAATCCCCAAAAGGTGGACACCAATCGCTAATCCAAGTAGAAACATAATGAGCAATATCCAACGATCTGGAGAAAATCCTTTTACGACCATACCGCGACGCACCATGCTCATTTCTTCATCCCAACGTAAGATGGCCCAGAAAATCGCAGCTGTGAATAAAGAAGACATTGCATAAACCTCGCCCTCTACAGCCGAAAACCAGAATGATTCAGTAAAAGCATACGCCATCGAGCCAATTGTTGCTGCTCCGAAAATGGCAATTTTGTCACCCTTCGAAAGCACCTCACGTGTTTTGTGGATCATTTTTTTGACCAACATGGTGAGCGACCAGAACATGAATAAAATCGTGAGCGAGCTGGACAATGCAGAAACGCGGTTGATCCAAACAGCTGCATCCTCGCCGGAAGCAAAGAAAGAGAACAAACGTCCGAGGATCATAAACAAAGGTGCTCCTGGAGGGTGACCCACTTCCAATTTGTAGGCCGCAGTGATATACTCACCACAATCCCATAAACTTACTGTGTCCTCAATCGTCATGAAATAGACGATCGTTGCAATTAAAAAAACGAACCAGCCGAGGTAGGTATTTATCTTTTTGTAATTCATAAGCAATGTTCTAAAGCGCCATCCGAAATTAGATCGGAAGAAGTAAGGCTGTGCGAATTTAAAAATATATCGGTTGCGGATGAAGATGAAAGGGTGAAAAAATGCCAAAAAAACTGAAAAGGGCAAAAATGAAAAGAATTCGAAAAATTTGAAGTGAGTTTTTGTGATTGTAAATATTGTTGTTACATTTGCCCCCGTCTTCTACACCAGTTCTGATGTGAAAACATGAAATGAAGACGGATTAAATACAGAACAGTTGTGAAACTGTCCTATGGTGTAACTGGCAACACGTCGGTTTTTGGTACCGAAGAGTCTAGGTTCGAGCCCTAGTGGGACAACAAAAAGCTTCATCGAAAGGTGAGGCTTTTTTTTGTGTCCCAACGGGCGATAAGTTTAAGCCGATTGGAGCGCAGCGGAATCGAGGTAAGCCCTAGTGAAGAGAAATCGCAGCTTTTGAAGAGTGAGCATCGATTTGAAAAATCGGAAATGAGAGTGACAACAATAAGGAGTTAGGAAACTAGCTCCTTTTTTTGTGGGTGTTGGTTTTTTGAGGCAGTGAAGTCATGACACGATCGTTCCAAAAAGTAATCCTGTGCAGATGTGAAAAAATCAATCCAGCAGTGCCATTGTGACAGCCGATTTAGCATTTCATCGTTTGTTTGAATCGTAAATTTGAAGTGATTATTTGTCCCCCAACAACACGCCAACACCAATTCCCCCGCCAATAGACCAGGGAATTCCAGCCGTTTTTCGCGTTTCAACAAAGCCTGCAAACGTAACACGTTCCCTAAAAACATAGGTGTATTTTGTTCCAAAGGAAGCAGCATACTTGATTGTTGAAAAATCGGTTGTTCGGTCTTTAATGAAATCAATTCCTAAGACATTGGCATAGATCGCCATGTCCATGGTTGGACTTAAAGGGAGATGAAAATTAACACCATCAGGAATGCCTATCATCGCAGCGCCAATCAAAATAAGACCAAGACCCTTTGAGGTGGTGTCGCCATCAAACGAATTGGACAGTCCAGCGCCGATTAAAAGTGGGCCACCAAGCAATCCCATCGGTGCATGAAACTGCCGAACATTGTCGTCGCGCTCAATTAAATCAAAATTGTAGTTGATGCCGAAGTACTCGTTCAGCATGATTTCCGCCTGAAACCCATAATTGGAATACGTCGCGGTATCGATACTTCCCATGCTGTACTTCAACGAAAGGTTGCAAAAATGATTCGTGACCTGGGCCTTGGAAGTAAAGCCAAGAATGAAAAATGTAAAAACTAGGAGTACGGTTTTAACCATAGTTGTTCAAGATTTGAACGTTAAATATACAGTGAAATAATCAAATCCAAATCAGATCGATCAGGATGAATTGTGATTGTGTGAATGCCGTTGAAAGGGAAAATGCAGCAAAAAAAAACCGACAATCAAATAATATTGATTGCCGGCATTCAAATGATCAAATTGAGGATTAAATCTCAACCATATCTTTCCCACATTTTTTGCAGGGTCCAGCTTTGAAATAAGCAGGTCCATTTTCACAGTCATCTGGGCATTGGTACATCACCGTTGAGGTAGTTTCAGCTTCAACTTCGTCTTCCGCTTTTTCTGTTGCTTCATCAACAGCTTCCGTCATGTCTTGCTTCATTTCATCCGCAGCTTTTTCCAATTCACTTGCATCGCCAGAGCACGCAGTGAATGCTAATCCAGCCATGAGTGCGGCCATCACAAGAATATTCTTTTTCATAGGTCAACTTTTACGAGTGTATAATTTTTAGAAAGATAGAAATTGATGTCTTAATTGGCAAGAAATAACAGAATTTTCGCAAATCGATGGTTCAATGAGTTTTGCGGGTATAGTCGGAACTATTCCAATGCGTTTTCTTTATCAGTAGCCAGTCTTGAAATAAGCTTGTCAACTTATTTTCGATGTGACCCATTGATAGCATCATTCCTTCTTTTGCTCCGCTTCCATCGGGCGTTGATTCACGTCCAGTGCAGTTCGTTGTGTTAACTGATTTGATTCGCTTTCGGAATTTCCCGGAATGCCGTCGACTGACACCAACAAATTGCCAATTATCTATAAATTGGGTGCAATTTTGACGCGTAATTGAGCGCTCGAACATTCATCTGAACAATTGGGCATAATAAATGTACTAGAACACCTATATTAGTCGTTCAATTGAACTTATTCTGGATCTATGTTGAAATTTAATTTGAAATTCTTAAGTGCTGCTGTTCTCGCAGGCTTCTTTTTTATGTCGTTTGCACCGAGCAATCGGAGCGATGAGTACCCAAACCGTGAGTCCTTGTTGATGGATGTGCTGTTGCAAAATCTTTACTATTATCATTACACTGAAGTGGACATCAATGATGATTTTTCTGCCCGTGTATTCGATACCTACTTGGAACGGATCGATAACACAAAACGGATTTTTATTCAAGAGGACATGGATCAGTTCGCCAAATACCGTTTGTCTTTGGATAATTTTGCCTTGGAAAAATCATTTGACTTCTTTGATGAAATCCAAACCGTCCGCGCTAAACGAATGGAGCAAGTTCGAGGCTTCTATAAAGAAATTCTCAGCACACCATTTGACTTCACACAGGATGAAAATTTTGAAACAGACGCCGAAAAATTAACGTATGTATCGAGCACGGATGAACTCAAAGAGCGTTGGAGAAAGTTGCTCAAATACCGCGTGATGGTGGCTTTTAAAACAAAACTGGACAGACAAAACGATCCGAAAGCGAGCGAAGATCCCGAATTTGAAGTAAAAACAGAAGAAGCCCTTGAATTGGAAGCGCGGGAAACGGTTATCAAGGAAATGGACCGCTTTTTTACAACCCTCGATAAGCAAGATCGTGACGACAACATTGATGAGTATTTTACTGTTTTCTCTGGAGTAATTGAGCCGCATACTGGTTATTTTCCACCCTTGGAAAAGGAGAATTTCGACATTCAAATTTCTGGTAAGCTTGAGGGAATTGGCGCGCAATTGACAGAAAAAGACGGATACGTGAAAGTAACGCGCATCATTCCAGGTTCTGCTTCTTGGAAACAAGGCGATTTAGAAGTGAACGACCTGATCATTAAAGTTGCGCAAGGCGCGAACGAAGCGGTGGACGTTGTGGACATGAAGTTGGACGATGTGTTACCAATGGTTCGAGGTGAAAAGGGTACAGAAGTGACCTTGACAGTAAAAAAGACAGACGGAACCATTAAGTTGATCACCATCATTCGCGACGAAGTGGTGCTCGAAGAAAGTTATGCTAAATCCGCGATTTTGACCAGTGAAAAAAGCAAATCAAAAATCGGATTGATCGATCTTCGCAGTTTCTATGCGGATTTTGATGATCCTCGGGGGCGCAGATGTTCACGCGACGTGAAAACAGAAGTGCAAAAATTGATGGCTGAAAAAGTATCGGGCATCATCATCGATTTGCGCTACAACGGTGGAGGTTCGCTAAGCGATGCGGTCGACATGACTGGTTTGTTTATTAAAGATGGACCTGTGGTTCAAGTGAAATCCCGCGAAGGAGCGGCCAGTAGCCTTGATGATAGAGATCCAGGAGTACTTTACAGCGGACCTCTTGTGATTTTGGTGAACTCATTTTCTGCTTCGGCATCGGAAATTTTGGCGGCTGCGCTGCAAGATTATGGACGTGCGATCATCGTGGGTGAAGCACCTTCAACTTTCGGAAAAGGAACGGTTCAGCGCTTTTTCGAACTCGATGCAATGGTGCCTGAAGAGTTTAGAGACTTGGGCGAACTAGGATCTGTGAAAATCACCACACAGAAATTTTTCAGAGTGAATGGTGGCTCTACTCAATTGAAAGGTGTCATTCCAGACATCATTCTTCCTGGGGTATACAGCTATCTTGAAACAGGAGAAAAAGAAGAAGATTTCCCAATGCCATGGACGGAGATTCGGCCGACAAGCTATACTGCGGGATCCATAAAAATGGATAAGATCAAAGCGAACAGTCAAAAACGCGTGGAAAGCAATCCAACGTTTAAGATGATCGATGAAGAGGCAAAATGGTTTGAGCAGCTCCAAGACGAAACAGTGATTTCCTTGAACCTTGAAACTTACAACGCCGATCAAGCTGCAACTGATGCGAAGTCGGATGAATTCAAAGCGATTGAAAATGACATTGAAGAGCTAACGATCACGCTCCTTGCTTCCGATAAAAAGGAACTCAAAGAAGGTGACGTTCGGTTGGAAAGCATGAATACATGGCACAAAGCCTTGAAAAAAGACGTGTACGTGCTGGAAGCGATGCAGATTATTGGGGATTGGTAGAAAGGAATTAGTGTTTCACAATCTTTTCAGTTCTTGATCTCGTAGCTGAATAAGTTATTAGTGTATACACGCCTGTGGTCAGGTGATACAAGTTAAGATTTACTCATTGCTTATAGGCTCGAGCGATCCGCAGCTAAACGGATGGCGTTCAGTGAGAGCGAACCGTCGAAGCACTGCATCGACTAGTCAAGCGTTAGCGCCAGCTCCCGTTCGTGGATTTCACAAACTAAAAAAGGCATCCATTTCTGAATGCCTTTGAACTTTCTGTGGTGATAGCTGGAATCGAACCAGCGACACATGGATTTTCAGTCCATTGCTCTACCGACTGAGCTATATCACCAACTTAAAT
>JBFYPU010000043.1:0-4443 GCA_041303175.1 Crocinitomicaceae bacterium
GCGGATGAGGTGTCAACGCTGCTCAATTATTACCAAAATCGCGAATTCGACAACAAGATCGAGGCGGGATTCCACATCAGCTTGGACAATCAAAATGAAGCATTGGTGAAAGAAGTGGGCGTGCAAATCAAGTCGATTCTTGCACCGAAAACTACCGAGTTGTTGAACGATTGTAAAATTTTCACCGCGAGCTACGTCATCAAAGAACCCGGTTTGCAGAACATTGTACCGCCGCACCAAGATTGGACGTTTGTGGATGAATCGGCATTTTGTTCGGCAACGGTTTGGACAGCCTTGGTGGATGTAACCGAGCAAAACGGTGCACTTGGGGTGATTCGTGGAAGTCATAAGCTCTTCAACCACAAACGATCGTCGCCCTCGCCGCAGTCTAAATCGCCCTTGGCAGATCACATTTTTACCCTGTTTCCATTCGTGGATGTTATCGAGATGAAAGCTGGAGAAAGTTTGATTTTTGACAACCGTTTGATTCATGCATCGCCACCAAATCTTTCCGATCAAGCACGGATCGCCGTGGGAATTGGAATTACGCAGCAGGAAGCTGAATTGAAACACTACTTCCAGAATCCGAACTCAGGGAAATTGGAGGAATACACCGTCGATGAAAATTTCTACACGTGGTTCAACAATAAACGACTTTCGGATTTGTTCAACGATGGGAAATCGCCCGAAGGCGCTGCCCTGATCGGGTCGAAGGGATTGAACAAAACAGGTGAAATCGATCGAGTGGTGCCTGATTTATCTAAAGAAGAAATGGAGGCGCTCGTGCAGCAATTGGACGGTGTGGAATACAATCGTCCGTTCATGGAACGCTTGGCGAAGTTGTTCAACTATTCTGTGGACGGCGAGAAAAAGGTAGAAAATGACGAAGAACTCGTTGAAGCCGCTGTTTGGTCGGATGATCGAAGCTTTTTCCAAAAATATTCTCCCGCAAACATCGCGCGCGAACTTGCATGGCGCATGAAAGGAAGACCGAATAATAATTAATGATATGAGAAGAACATTAATTGATAACGCACTAGAAGAAAGGTTCCAAAAAGACGGCTATGTCGAAGTGCCATTTTTGACTTCAGAAGAAGTGGAAATGCTCAAAGCGTTTTACTTCAATACCTTGGACGAAAGCGGCGGTCGATTGGGACCCGAGGACGAAAAATAACAGTCTGAAACGGAAATCACGTATGATTTCACCTTTATCGACAAGAACTCCGACTACAAGCAGCAAGTCTTTGACATGATCACCCAAGCCTTCAAGAATCGTGTGGATGATTACCTCGATGACTACAAGCCGATCATTGCCAATTTTATCCGCAAGCAAGAAGATGGAGGCGAAGTTCCTTTGCACCAAAATTGGGCATTTGCCGATGAACACACATGTGCAACCGTCTCCATTTGGTGTCCACTTGTGGATAGCAACAAGGAAAACGGTACGCTTGAGGTCGTTCCAGGAAGTCACAAACGTTTCGGCGAAGTGCGCGGCCCGATGATCAAATCGGAATTGGCTGGGATTCAACGAGAAATCATCGATAAATTCATGCTTCCCATTGAAACAAAAGCTGGGAATTGTGTCATTTTGGACGACAGCATTGTGCATTATTCTTCGCCCAATCACACGGACGGACTGCGTCTCGCGATTCAGCTGATTCTCATTCCTGCGGAAGAAAAATCCATTCACTTTCACATGGATTTAGCCAAAGACCGCACACACGTTGAAGTACTCGAAGTCGATCGCGATTTCTACATGAAATTCAATCCGTGGAAAAAACCTTCGGAAGACGTGAAACGCATCAATTCCTTTACATACGTTCCATTCGACATGACCATCGAGGAATTTGAAGCAAAATTGAGCGAACCGCGTTTCGATGAACCCAACGTGAGCACTGAGCCCGCTGAGTTGACTGAGGCTCTCGAAGTCAACTCAGCGGGCTCAGCGCGCCCCACCTGGTTTTCCAAAATCCGTGCAAAATTTGCCAAAGCATGATCGATTTCTCACATAAAAAAGGGATTTTCAGTGATCCAACGCTCCAAGCCGAGTTTCATGAAAATGGCTACGTCATCGTTCCGCTCATTTCGCAAGAACAAATTTCGGAGTTGTTTGGAGTTTACAAACACTGCTATCCCGATGGCGTTCAAGGGTTTTTCTCAACCACTTTTGCAAACAACGTCGAACACCGAGAAATGGTCAATCGTTCCATTCGTGAGATCTGCATCGAGCAAATTGAAAACCTCTTCGAAAATTATAAAATCCTCTTTTCCAGTTTCATCGTAAAAGCACCTGGAGAAAATAGCCGTTTGATCATGCATCAAGACATGACTTTGGTGGATGAGGATTTCTACTCAGGAATCAATATTTGGTGTCCAATGGTCGATTTAACCGAAACGAATGGCGCAATTGAAGTGTTGCCAAAAAGTCATCGCTTCTACAAAACTTATCGCGGCTCGTCAATTCCTGACATCTACGACAATGTAAAGAAAGAAGTCGTTGGGTTGATGCAACCGTGCTATTTAAAAGCAGGCGAAGCCATCATTTTTGATCAAAGTATCATTCACAACTCACCGCCCAATCTGTCGGACACCGAACGTCCAACCATCAACACTTTTGTGGCGCACGAAGATGCACGCATCAAAATTTGTTATTGGGAAAAAGAAACGTACGGTGACAACGTCGAGATCTTTGAACAAGAAGACGACTTTTTGGAGAAGTTTGAAAACTTTGGACACAATATTTTTAGTCGACCTACAATCGGCACCAGCTTGGGACTTTTCCCGTATGATTTTCCAAAATTAACCGTGGAGCAAATCGAACGCGAATTGGGAGTGACCATCGCCTGTCAGCCCAAAGCAATCGCTGAACCACAAAAGCAAAGTTGGATCAAACGACTATTTTCAACTAAAACAGCATGAAAGAACCCATTTTTAAGGATGCAGAAATTCAACGCAAATTTGACGAAGATGGTTTCGTGAAAATTGCCTTGCTGTCGGAGGATGAAGTCGAAACGTTGGCAAAGATGCGCATGGAATATTTCCCCGAAAAGGGAAGTGTATTTTTCTCGTCGAGCTATTTGGACGACTACGAACTCAAAATGGAAATCAGCAACAAGATCACGTCCATTATCAACAACAGTTTGGCGAAGCAATGCATCAACTACCGCTTGATTGGTGCGGCTTATTTGATCAAAGGAATTGGAAAACACAGCGAAATGCCCATGCATCAAGATTGGACAATCGTGGACGAACAGCAATTCTACGCGGCAAACGTTTGGATTCCACTCACCGACACGAATGAAGTGAACGGAACACTTGAATTGATGAAAGGCAGTCACAACTGGAACGAAGCCTTGCGCGCACCAACCTTACCGATGTCTTTCGTTGGATTGGAAGAAAAGATCAAACCGAAATTGACGCTCGTTCCTGCGAAAAAAGGCGAAGTGATCATCCTAAATCAAGCGACAATTCACTATTCGAAACCGAACATGACAGACCAAATCCGCCCTGCAATTACCTGTGGATTGATCAGTCAACATGCGCCGCTCAAGTTTCATTATTGGGACAAAGAACGCGCGCAAATCGAGGAATTCGCCCAAGAAGATGATTTCCTCCTGCGGTTTGAAAATTTCATGGAAGCGATCTACAAACGTCCGCTCATGGGAACAAGTAAACAATTCTTCGACTATTCCATTCCAAAATGGTCTGAACAGGAGTTGAATAAATTGATACACATAAACGAGAGCAAACCATCATTTTTCCAACGAATCTTCGGGAGAGCATGAACAGCGTCCGCTTTCACAATCCTGAATTGACCGACCAATTAGCCAAAGAGGGTTACGCGACGTTTGATCTACTCAATGAATTAGATATTAACGCGCTAAAAACCATTTTTTCGGACAATCACGCATCAACGCCGGATGGATTTTATGCGACCACTCATCTGGAAGACAAAGCGAAACGAAAGGCACTCAGCGATCAAGCCATGTCGATTTTGACCGCGCCCATTGAAGCACAGTTTGAAAATATCCAGTTGCTCGGAGGCGCATTTATTTCCAAAGCACCCGGAGAAAAAGGTACGCTACCCTTACATCAAGATTGGAATTTAGTGGACGAAACACGCGCTCGTTCATACAACTTGTGGATTCCTTTGGTCGATGTGAATGAAGTCAACGGTGCCATGCGCATTCTAGTTGGAAGTCATTCCAAACAAGAAACCTTTCGTGGCCCGAACGTACCGCCCGTTTTGTATCCAATTTCAAGCGAAGTGGATCGACACATGGTGTCACTGAATATGAAGGCTGGCGAAGCGGTGTTGTACGATCACGCACTGTGGCATTCCTCACCGCAAAATCAAACCAACGAACTTCGATTGGCATTTGTCTTGGGCGTTGTTCCGAAGGAAGCAGAATTGAAATATTATCAGCAAAATGGTGACATGGT
>JBFYPU010000044.1:0-2782 GCA_041303175.1 Crocinitomicaceae bacterium
TCGATATAGAGATGGCTTGGCACGAAGGGAAGAATTATTTTCTCGCGAACAAAGAAACGTTAACCGGAGCACAATTTTATGCGTACACGAAGGAATTGGCGAGAAAATATGGCTGGGAATACGGAAATGAGCATTGCGGACATTTGATCGGAAATTTCCCACACGAACGCATTGTTGGAGAAGAACGCATCCATTACATACATCCTGAAAATCATGTCTTAATGTCCGCAAAAGATCAACACGGAAATGAACGACATTGGATTTACGAAATTCACTTTGTAGATTTGAAACTGGGCTTCGGTGGTTTTTTTGAACAACTCATCGATCCATCTCACCCTGAATTCTATTAATTTGACTATATTGACATCAAACTTTAAAACGATGAAAACCACAACAATCCTTCTCATGTTCTCCCTCTCGCTCTTCTCATGCAGTGAAAAACCGGAACAAACAAAAGACACCGCAGAAACCAACGAGAGCAGCGATCAAACGGATACCGAAATTCAAACGGAGGAATGTAACTCGTTGGAATCGTTCATTCCTGAAGGTTGGGATGTGCGCAAAAAAGTGAAAGGCGATCTGAACAAGGATGGCGTTGAAGATATCGCGATGGTTCTGCAAAGCACCGATATACGTCTCTTTATGGGGGAAGAACCGATGAGAATTAATTCGAATCCAAATAAATTGATCATCTTATTCGGACAAAAAAAGAAGGGCTGTTACACGCTCAGCGTGAAAAGCGAAACCTTTATCCTTGCACATGATCAGGAAAACATGGACGATCCATTCGACGACATCAGTATTTCGAAAGGAACCTTAAAAATTTCCTTCACGGAATTCTACAACATGGGAGGATCGGACTCCGGAAGTTATTCCTATATCTGGCGTTTCCAAGATGGAGAATTTAAGCTCATTGGCGCAAATTCTACGGTTCATAACAGAATGAGTGGTGACGGAGTTGAGGCAAGCGTGAATTTCTCTACGAACAAATATAGTCTTACTAAGTTCAATATTGCTGAAGAAATGGACGAAGCTGAAGTATGGAAAAAATTGAATTTGAAAGAGCTAAAAACATTCTCGACTTTCAAAAAACCATGGACGTGGAGCATCAATGAAGATCTAAATTTGTAGTCACCTTAAATAGGAAATAAGCCAATTTCATCAGTTAAGTTTGACAAATAGAAAATGCTGAGTGTGTTCATGCTTCACCAAGCGTTCAACATGCTCAATAGATGAGGAGATTTTAAATCAAACCCACATCATCCCTTCATTTTCGTTTCAACATAAACACAAAACCTAGCACTGTTGCTAGATTATCTTACCTTGGCAAAAAAACAGATTATTCGAATTCAATGAGCGCAGCAAACAACGAACAAGCCATTAAAAAAACACGTCTTCATCCCCGCAACAAGCATCAAGAACGCTATGATTTTGCAGCTTTGACTAAAACATTGCCCGATCTCGCTCCTTTTGCGGTAAAAAACAAATACGGCGATGAAACCATCGATTTTTTCAATCCCGATGCTGTTCGAACGCTCAATAAAGCACTGTTGATGAACCAATATGGAATTACTTATTGGGAAATCCCGACACATTATTTGTGTCCTCCGATTCCAGGTCGTGCGGATTATATTCACCACATGGCTGATGTTTTGTGCGCGAGTAACTACGGTAAAATTCCAACTGGAAATCGGATTACATGTCTAGACATTGGGGTTGGAGCCAATTGTATCTACCCCATTATTGGTGTGCACGAGTACGGTTGGTCGTTTATTGGTTCTGAAATAGACAAAAACGCCATTGCATCTGCAGAAAAAATATGTGCTAAAAATTCGAACCTAACTGGACGTGTGGATCTACGACTCCAAAAAAATCCAAGCGATACATTTGCCTCTATTCTTGCTGACGGGGAGCGTGTTGATCTCTCCATTTGCAATCCGCCTTTTCACCGCTCACATGAAGAAGCTCGAGAAGGAACGTTGCGCAAACTCAATAATTTACGGGACGATAAAGTGAGTAAAGCCGAGTTGAATTTTGGTGGAAAGCACTCCGAATTGTGCACCAAAGGTGGTGAAAAACAGTTCATCGTGAACATGATTCACCAAAGCAAACGTGTCGCAAAATCATGCTTTTGGTTTTCTACCTTGGTTTCAAAACAGTCCAATCTTCAAGCAATTTATGATGCGTTGGCGAAGGTTGATGTGGAAGAATACAATACGATTCCAATGGGAACAGGCAACAAAACGAGCCGAATTGTGGTATGGTCATTTCTCGATCAAAAAGAGCGGATTCAATGGGCGAAAGAAAGATGGGGAAATGAGTAATTCATCACATTTTCGTTCAAAATCGCTGTGAAATCTTAACTGAATACTGTTCATCATGATTAAATTTCTCCCCTTTTTACTCATCATTTTTATCATTTCATGCGAATCAACTGTCGACGTAACTGATCACGAGCCCAATCGAACAGAAGCCATGGAAATTGATTCGATTCTACAAAAGCACGCGTTCAATGGAGTCGTGATGCTCACCATGGATGGCAACATCCTCTACCACAAGGCCTTTGGCTATTCCGATCTCGAAACGCGTGTGCCAATGCAACTCAATGATCACTTCGTTATCGGTTCCATCAGCAAACAAATCACCGCAGTCATGGTGCTAATGGCATATGAAAATGGTCGGATAAATTTGGATGCAACGATTAATACCTATCTGAAAAATTTGCCTGAATCGTGGTCAAAACACGTAACTGTTCACCAATTGCTCACGCATACACATGGAA
>JBFYPU010000045.1:0-2762 GCA_041303175.1 Crocinitomicaceae bacterium
GAGTTTGTCACCCCAGGCGTACCACCAGCAAAAATTCGCGTTGGCGTTCCTGATCCCAAAATAAATTGCTACAAAACATTCAAGGATTGTACAATGTTTTGGGTGATAAAATGGGCAAAGATGCTGCTGATGGACAAATTGATCTCTTGAAACGAATCTCGATTCACCTCAACAAAATGAAAGATTCATGCGACGAAATGTTGGCGGCGCGCAAGAAGGCAAACAAAATAGAAGGCATCGAAGAGAAGGCAATCGCCTACTGTGATGAGGTGAAGGTTCACTTTGATGAGATTCGTTACCACGCTGATAAATTGGAAAATTTGGTCGAAGACAAAACATGGCCATTCCCAAAATTCAGTGAAATGTTGTTCACACGCTAATAGACTACTAGATAATTTTACCAGAACCGTTCTAACGAAAGTTGGGACGGTTTTTTTATGGTTTTTTCGGGCGTTTCACTCGAGCGAAATGGGGCGACGATTGGATTTTCCGATGGATTCCTGACGTCATGACTGTTTCTAAGTAACATCAGCCCCCATTGGGAGACGCCAATTTAACCCCTATCGCGACTATCATGAACAAAAATCATTGAGGAAAGCGCACGATCCTCAATTCATCAAGGAATCTCATACGCACCAATATCCGGTGTAACAGCCATTCGTGGAACGCCATTCAGTCCAATTCCATCAGCTGGTTCGCCTGGAGTGTTTGGAAAAGCACTGTCTCCGCCTAAATGTAAAGGCGAAATAGAGTAGTACAAGAAATTGCCTTCATCTGAGTCTACGAAGTAGGGTTCTTCGTTCCACGAGTTATTCACATAGAAAGGTTCCGTCGGGATGGTTTCGCTTCGGATCAAGTTGTTTCGGAAATTGAAATTGAACGTCAATACATTGGTTTCATCCGTTGTATCGATCACCAATTCTTGGTCTAGTTGACCATAAATAACGCTATTTGTAATGACGCCTTCATTGATGTTCGTCACATAATATTGATCGCCGACTTCGTCGTAACCCACATTGCTAATGCCCACGGCTGGTGTTTGCGAACCGGAATTGTTGTAACCCAGCAAATGACAATGGTTGAAACTGAAATCGGAGGCGAAAACCGCCAAGGCATGCACCACGTTCTTCGCAATCACACAATTTTCAGCACGCACGTGCGCACCCGAATACAGCAAAACGCCAAAAAAGGCCGAGTTGGTAATAATCGAATTCGTCATGCGCAAGGTGAAATCAACATTGGCGGGATCTTCGTTAAAGACGTGCACACCGACTGTTGCGTTTTTGATGTTGCAATAGTTAATCTTGCTTTCTTTCGCGTAAAACATGTAAATGCCGTAATATTGCCCCGTCACATCGTCGTAATCCTCTTCCAAACGATCCCCTTGAAGCGTCACTTCATTGCCCAATTCACCTTCGATATTGAGCGTACCTTTGAAGTTGAAAATCCGTGAATTTTTGTGGAGGTAGATGTCTGTTCCCGCTGGAATGGTCAATGTTTTCCCTTCGTCAATAAAGGCATTTCCATAAATCACGTGTGGCTTATCGTTTAACCATGGATTGTCGATGTCATCATTCAGATCGTTTCTATGAAAATACGCATCTTGTCCCCACACCGCCAAATGCACGTATTGATCGGTTCCATTGGTTCGGAAGCGAATGCTGTCTTCAATTACAAGTGGGTTGGTACCGCTGTTCGCATTGAGTGTCACTTCCACAAACACAAACAAGCTGTCGTTTCCTTCGATGGTGATGTCTGCGAATTTAGTACCAGTCAATCCGTCCATGTTCACACTAAACGGTGATGCTGAACCTCCCATCAATTCAATTTCTTCGACGTTCAACACGCGGTTGTCGTTGTTGTAAAATTTGAACTGCTGTGTCGTTGATCCAATCGTGGTGAAAACCGTATCAAAAACAAGCGTATCTTTGCTGAAACTTAGATTTCCTTTCGAAAGGAGGGTCGCTTTCTTACAACTTGTCAAAGCGGAAGTGCCAACAAGCGAAAGGATCAATAAAAGAGGTATAAGTATTCGTAGCATAATTCGTGTTCTCGTCAAAGTTAACGCATTTTCAGTGAGAATATTTTAAATTCGCCGAAGAACTTGATATTAATAAAAAAGTTTACTTATCTTTGCGTCCCCGTTAAAAGGGATTATTATACATTATCGTTATGAGAAAAGACATTCACCCAGAAAATTATAGACTTGTCGTATTCAAAGACATGTCGAACGAGTATAGCTTTGTTTGTAATTCATGTGCGGAGTCAAGTGAGACTGTGACATGGGAAGATGGAAATGAGTATCCACTAATCAAATTGGATATTTCGTACAAATCGCACCCATTCTTTACTGGAATTGTTCAGTTCGTGGATACTGCGGGTCGTATTGATAAATTCAAAAACCGTTACGGAACACGCAAGAAAGAAGCGTAATTTTCGATCACAATACTTGACCTCCCAATCATTTCCGTTTTGGACTTTGATTGGGAGGTTTTTTTATGGCTCAATCTTTGCCGCAATCAAGGTATAAAGTAACAGACTTAGTATATTTGTCTCATGAAACGAACGCGTTTAGTTGGTCTCCTTTTCTCCCTGATGATGCTCATCGGATTTTCGTCCTATGCAGGGTCTGTCAAAAAGGGATTTGAAGCACTTCAGGTTCATGATTATTTCAAGGCAAAAGAATCTTTCTCGAAGGGAATGAAATACAGTCCGCAGGTGAGTGCATTTGGATTGGCTAGTCTCTACACGAGAGATAACAA
>JBFYPU010000046.1:0-24479 GCA_041303175.1 Crocinitomicaceae bacterium
GTATTTGAAAGTGCCCGCTGTGTTCGATTGTTATAGCAAAGTGTTGGTTTAGATTGCCAATTTCGGACTTCGACTGCGCTCAGTCCTCGGGCAAAAATTTGAGGGCTGAGCGCAGTCGAAGCCCGCATCTATCTATCCTCTTCTAAATATTGAACTATCTTTACCACTCAAACTCCCAACATGCGCCAATTTCTAATTATTGGAATCAAGTTGTTCATTTCAGCGCTTCTCATTTACGCGGCATATTCCATTGTGAACCGCAGCAATTTTTATTATTTGTTCATTCCGAACATCTTCCTTTTGCTTGGGCTGGCACTTTCGTTCGAGGCCATTTTTTCGTTGTTGTGTTCCATCAGCAAGGGGCTTGAAAAGCGAAAAACCCGAATTTTGGGTACCGCACGCGCGACGTTCATCATCTTATTTATCGCCGATTTAGGCATTCGGTTAACGGGCGTCATGAACACCTATGCCGAGCGAGCGGAAGGAAACTATTTTTCACAGGCAATGAGCGAAAAATTGGACTCGTGGTATTGGGTGCACACGCCAAACACACCTATTCAGAATCAAAAAAAGGAATTTGAATTTGTGCGAGAGGTCAATTCACTCGGGCTTTCTGAAAAGGAAATCGAAAAGAAAAAAGGTTCAAAATTTCGGATTCTAGCGATTGGCGATTCATTCACGGAAGGCGTGGGCGTGAGTTATGAAGACACGTGGGTGAAGCAAATGGAAACACGTTGGAAAAAACAGAACGTTCAAACCTTCAATGCGGGGATTGGTGGGAGTGACCCTGTGTATGAATTCGCGCTGTACCGAGATAAATTGACCGTGTACAAACCGGATGTTGTTGTCTTGACAATCAACTCGACAGACATTACGGACATTATTGGACGTGGAGGATTTGATCGCTTTCATGCGGATGGAACTGCGGGAAAGGATTCACCCTCGTGGGAATGGATTTACGCTTCTAATCATTTGTTTAGAATGGTAATGGTCAGTGCCTTTGGTTACAGTCGTGGATTGGTAAAAAATGCACGTTCGGAAGAAATGAGGCAGAAAGCGGTGCAGATTCTCAAGGAAACCATCGCAAAATTTGAAGAACTAACCGCGAAAGAGAACACAAAATTTATGGTGGTGCTTCATCCTTCTCTCCACGAATTTGACGATGGAAAACATACCGGGTTTTATGGTCAGAAGGAACTCGCCAACTATTTAAAAACCGAAGACATTCATTTTGTCGATCTCTCCATCGAATTCAAGAAGTTGGGGAAATCAATTCCCGATTATTATTATGCATTGGACGGCCATTTCAACAATAAAGGCTACGCCCTTTTCGGAAAAACGGTTTATGAGAAAATGGAAGAGTTGGGGTTGTTGGAATAAACCGGTCTAAGGATTCAAAAATTCTAAGACCTTGGATTTTCGGCTTTCGGGCTTCGGGCTTCGGGCTTCCACTGCGCTGCCTTCGACTGCGCTACCTTCGACTGCGCTCAGGCACCGCTTTGGTCACAGTGGTCGTGCGCTCGATCTACGGTAAATCCGATCTAATGATCCAACATTCCAACATTCCAGCGATCTAATAATCCATCGATCGATCATTCAAATACCTCATTCACATTCCGCTTGATCGTCTCGCACAATTGTTCGGTCGGTAAGTCGTTGTCGTCGCTTCCAAATGGATCTTCAATTTCCTCTGCCAGGACTTCCATGGAGACAAGGACATAGAACACGAACGTGGCAATCAACGCGGAGTAGTAACCAAAGGTTGACACGAACGCCAAAGGCAAGGTTGTCGTGTAAATGAAAATGAATTTCTTAAGGAACAAGCTGTACGAATAGGGAATGGGTGTGTTCAAAATTCGCTCGCACGCGCCCAAGCTCGAGATCTGGCTATCCAAGTTGTGATTGATCGCAAGGTATTCCATTTCACTGAGTTTCCCTTCGGACTTCAACTTATTCATGTGTTTGAACATCAAGTGAATAATTTCGATGGGCACATGTGTTTTGTGTTCCAATGCTTTGCGTTCAGGCTCCGTCAACTGAAGTTCTTCCAGATTGATGTTTCTGCGCAGGTGTTCTTTGGTCGCATATGTGAAATTGGAAATCATTCGGCGGAAAAAATCGTTTTCTTCCTTACCGAAGTCGAGCGTGCTAATTTTCACCGCTAAATTACGACTGTCGTTCACCATTTCGCCCCATTTTTTTCGCCCTTCCCACCAACGATCGTAAGCCGTGTTTGTTCGGAAAACGAGTAGTAGTGAGATCACAAAACCGACCAAGGAATACACCGCAATGAGCTGCGAGAGATAGGTTGCCTCAGGAAAATAGGTGATCTCAATAAACGCCACTCCTAGGGTAAACAGGCCCATGTAAATCAGCTCCTTCCACAAAATACGAATGGTGTCGCTTTTATGAAATGCAAAGATGAGCTTCACCCAACTTTTCGGATTGTATTTAATCATGTTTTAGTGTTTAATCGCTGTCAAAAATAACAACATGTCCTGAAATAGGTAATCGGCTACCATCAATTTTGGCTCTGGATGATGCGTTTTTTCAGGAATGCACACCACTTTCATTTTTGCGGCTTTGCCAGAAATGACGCCGTTCAAGGAATCTTCAATTACCAAACAGCGGGCCGGATCCACTTTAAGTCGTTGAGCAACGCTGATGTAAACCGCGGGATGAGGTTTGCCATACGCTTCATGTTCTGCCGAGTGCACTTCATCAAAGCGATCGCGAATTCCAAGTGTTTCGAGCACGGCATCAATCAACATGGTGTAGGACGAAGTGGCCAACCCTATTTTAATACCAATTTCTTGCAAATAGGCGGTTGTTTCCATCACACCAGGCAATGGCTCGCCGTTTTCATGAATCAATTCGACCATGCGGTTCATGATCTTTTGTTCAACCACTCTGGGCGATGTGCCCGTCCACGGCGAATGAGCATACCAATAATCGATCACCTCGTCGATGCGCAACCCAACTGTTTTTTGGAAATCCTCACGGGTGAGCGCGCACCCCACCGAGTGAAAAACTTCTTCCATGGCAATTTTCCACAAGGGTTCAGAATCGGTCAACACGCCATCCATGTCAAAAATAACGGCATCGAAATCTCGGAGATCAATCATGGTGTAAAGATAGGAAATGAAAGTTCTTGAAAGGTAGAAACGCGAAACGGCAGTGTAGATTTTTCACCACCATCGTAACAAGGAGTTGAGTTGAAACACGTATTACTTCAGTTGCTGCTTTTTTCATATCTTCGATTCTCAGGAGTTAGAAATTGGTTTTTTGTCGGACTGCCGTGCGGTAATGTTGCCGCCGATTCAATCTGGTCATCATTTGCAGAAATAAATGGAACAAATCAAACACGTAATGCGACAAATGATTGATGTTTCGGAAGACGAACTCAATAAATTCCTAAGCGGAGCTGCAACCAAAACATTCAAACGACAAGAAATAATAAGCAAACCAGATGCTATTCCAAATGATATATTTTTCATCAACAAAGGAATCATCCGAGTTTTGATAACCGACAATGAGGGCGTTGAACACACGATACATTTTGCATTAGAAAATCAATTTATTGCAGACTATTCAAATTTCATTCAACAACATCCATCCATGTATTGTTTACAGACTTTGGAAGAAACTCAAGTCGTTATTTTACCTCGTTCTTTAATTGAATGGGGATACAACCATTTAAGAGAAGGTCAAAAAATGGGCAGATTGATTGCTGAATATTACTTTATCTATCAAGATGACAGAATTAAAAATAATTACGTCAGAACTCCGAAGCAACGATACGATAGCATCACTGACGTATTTCCAAATATTCACAACAGAGTTCCGCAGCACATGATTGCTTCTTATTTAGGGATCACGCCAATACATTTGAGCCGATTAAAAAAGTCGAAATAGTGAATTCATAAACATTTGTTATCGTTTTGTGCTCCCGAACGAGGTGACCTTTGTATTAAACGCAAAAGGAAAAACAACATTACGATGAAAGAATATACACTCATTACAGGCGCAAGTTCTGGGATTGGCTGCGAAATGGCCAAACAACTGGCCTCAAAAAATGTCAACTTGATCTTGGTGGCAAGAAGCGAAGATAAATTACAACAACTTCAGCAAGACTTAACGAGCCAATTTAATGTTGATGTTGACTATTTCCTTTTTGATTTATCAGAGCCCAATTCAGCGACCGACCTTTATAGTGTAGTAAGAGAAAAAAACTTCAGGGTTACAGGTTTAATTAACAATGCCGGTTTTGGTGACTATGGGAACTTTGTCGAAATGCCGTTGAAAAAGGACGAGGATATGATTGCCGTGAATATTACATCGCTGGTGGGTCTGACAAAATTGTTTGGTGCAGACATGGTAAAAGAAGGAAAGGGGCGGATCATGAATGTAGCTTCCTTACTCTCATTTTTACCGTTTCCTTACTACTCAATGTATTCTGCCACGAAATGTTTTGTATTGGCATTTACAGAAACCGTAGCGGCCGAATTGAAAGGAACAGGGGTAAGCATAACAGCACTTTGTCCGGGCACCGTGGAGACGCCTTTTCACACTGAAGCGATGCGTAAAACAAATGCGATGAGCGCAAACAAACCCATGCCTGTCGTGATTGTCGCTAAAGCGGGGGTTCAACTATTTTTAGACGGCAAAGGAAAAAAAATCGTCGGCTTTAAGAATTGGTTTTTGAGCAATCTTCCGAGAATAACACCCGACAAACTCATGATGAAGATTAAAAAGAACCTAGCAAGCGTAAAAAAATGATCACATTCATTCAAGAATTAAAAGAACGAAATGAAACACTGTTTTACTTTGGTCTCATTTGTTTTCTCTTCGCACTCCTTTTTTTGGTTTTGGCCAAATCTACCTCAACGCAAGTATACGGCGTAAATGCCTGGTATAAACCCTTCAAATTTGCGTTTTCAACCTTCACCTTCGCTTGGGCGATGGCATGGTATTGCTCTTATTTGCCCGATTTTAATATCCAATTATTTAATTGGTCAATTATTGTCCTACTTGGATTTGAGGTAGTTTATATTGCCATTCAAGCGAGTAAAGGTCAGTTGTCACACTACAACCTGAGTACTGGATTTTACTCAGCAATGTTTTCGCTCATGGCCTTGGCGGCAACGTTAGTGACTCTTTACGTGGCATACGTGGCATTTCTATTTTTTAAGCATTCGTTTCCAGAACTACCGAACTACTACGTGTGGGCAATACGCCTAGGCGTCATCATTTTTGTCATCTTCTCGTTTGAAGGTTTCGCCATGGGTTCAAGATTAAGCCATAGCGTTGGTGCCATTAACGACAATTCAAATTGGTTCATTGTTAGTTGGAGTAAAACTGTTGGCGATTTGCGCGTGTCACATTTTATCGGGATGCATGCCCTCCAATTACTGCCTCTGCTTTCTTACCATGTTTTGAAAAACACACCTTTGACCATTGGGCTTTCGATTCTATATGGGCTTTTAGCTCTCGTAACACTTATTCAGGCACTACAAGGCAAACCCTTGGTAAAACAAAAGAATGAAGTAGTGAACACAAGAGAGTTGAACAATGAATAGAACCATTGCCGCTAGAAATTCTCTAGTTTTCGTTAGTCGAATAGCATTGACCATAGAAAACCAATTCACGCATCAAAAGATCCTTGGAGTCTTGTACTTCTTTGGTTGAAAAAACTCACACGCCAAATCACCCATGGTTGTGGGGTTGTGCTTTCCGCAGTCGCTCCCCGATTGTGATTAACGGGGGGGCTTTAAAAATGCCACAATCCCTAACGCAAAATCAATACCTCAAACGAACGGCCGTGTGGCGTTCAAAAATTCAGAATAGTCCTTCAAACAGGATCCAATGTGTCTATCGGATCACGCGGTCAATGCTAATTTCAGAATCCAGGGGCGAGTTGTTCAGCAAGAAATCCACAAATTCTTTCGAAAGTAAGGGCGCCAACATGTATCCTTTTGCGCCAAGTCCATTAAAGATGAAATAAGAGGAATGCTCAGGATGAACGCCAAGAAAGGGTCGGCGGTCCCGCGTGGTAGGGCGAACCCCAGCTTCTTGTTCAAGCACCTCTACATGTTCCTCAATGAGGCAAGAAAGATTGTTCAGGATTTCCTGTTTTCCCGCTTCTGTGATGTCTGATTTTGGTGTGTCCCAAACATAGGTCGAGCCAATTTTGAAGCGTTGATTTCCCAAGGGAAGTACAAAGCATTTCCGGTTCAAGGATTCGTCTTCAGGAAGGGTTGGGGAGACGATCGTCAACGTTTCTCCTTTTGTTGGATTGATCGGTAAGTAGGAAAACCAAGGATTCTTGATGGAATGATAGCCCTCACAAAAAACAATCGCATCATATACATCATTCATGTACGTGTTGCCCAGCAATTGGGAATAATCTAATTCCTCCGTGATCAATTTCCCTTTTGTCGCAATGACAGCTGTTGCCGCTTCTAGGAAAGACTTGGCATCAACCGAGTATGAATTTTTCACCCTTCCCGAACCAAAATGATTGAGGCATTTTGAATAGCCATGATCGGCGTCGTTCAATGGAAACAGGTAAGGTTGAAAGTCGGGATGATCCTGTTTTTCCATCCACAATTCACGCTCCTGCGCATGCGAAAACAACCGTCTAATGGTGATTGGGTGGAGAAATGAATGATTGGCTTCTACTTCAAGTTGAGAATAAAAGTCTACCAAATACGGAAGAAATTCATCCACGCGCCAACTTTTCGTCATGCGTCGAAACACGATCGGATTAATCATTCCAGCAGCGATCACGGAGCTTTCATTTTCGGCGCGACCGATCACCGTCACATCCACTCCACGTCGAATCAGTTGAAGGGAAATACACACGCCAGAGAGACCTGCGCCAACAACGAGAATTTTATTGGGTTCTGACATGGGTCAAAGATTGAAATAATTGTTGGAATATAAGATCGTCAGAGCATTCGATCATTGGATTTTCCCGTTCGTGCACGTTGTCTCTTCTCAACGCCCTTCTTTTTCCTTATGTAATCGAGCCTCTTTTAGTGCGCGGGTATGAAATTTCTTGTATCTTGAAGCAACTATTTTGGTGTTTTCACACTCTTAGAGATGGTACCATTTAACTTAAACGATGCGTAAACTTCTTCTTTTTCTTGCTGTTCTTTTTCTTGCTCAGACGAGCTCCGCACAAACCTGGCAGAGCGTTGGCGGAGGAACCAACAACAGCAGCCATGGAATGATCAACTGGAATGGTCAACTGATCAACTTGGGAAGCTTCAACAATCCGTGCAATCGCGTAGCCAGATGGAATGGAAGTTCATGGGTCTGTCTTGGAGGAGGTGTGGGAATTGTGGCCCGAGATGCAACCGTTTGGCAAGGAAATTTAATCGTCGTTGGCGATTTTTGGAATGTTCAACAACCCTGTGTCGGATGCAACGGTGTTGCGATGTGGGACGGCACCTCGTGGACTGCACTTGGGACAGGTGTAAACAATGACGTGCTCACCTGCACCGTTTGGAACAATGAATTGGTCATTGCGGGAGATTTTACCGAGGCAGGTGGACAACCCATTTCGCGCATAGCGAAGTGGAACGGAACGGCGTGGCAAGGCATCGGCACCCCGAGTGACTTCACAAACGATATTCGCGCCATGGTCGAGTTCGATGGAGAATTGTGGGTTGGTGGTGACTTTAACAATGTAGCTGGATGTTCGTCGTGCGATGGTTTGGTAAAATGGGACGCTGCCACAACAACTTGGGTTGGAGGAAACAGCGGTGTTGACCTTGTCGGCGGAGTGGATGAATCCGTACGCGTGCTCTATGTCAATCCCAACGATGGCAATCTCTACATGGGAGGTGAATTTCCTGAACTTTGGGATGGTGATGCGGCTGCTGAAAACTTCAACATGAGTGGAATCGCCATGTATGACGGCTCGAATTGGACTCCGCTCGGAACGGGATTGAATGAATATTGTCGAGCGATACACGAGTACAATGGCAACATCATCGCGGGGGGTTATTTCACGACTGCCGGTGGTGTTTCAGCGAATAAAATTGCTAAATGGAATGGTACCACATGGAGCGCAATGGGACTTGGTTTCGATGCCATTGGAATTGATGAATACGTAAAATCTGCTGCCGTCTGGAACGGGACCTTTTTTGCTGGTGGAGCCTACACCCAAGCAGAAGGAAATCCAATGAATTATATTGCACAATGGTATGAACCTCCCGCGGGTTCTCCTGTGGCGTGGATAAACTCCTCTAGCGCCAATCTCTGCGGAAGTGGGTGCATTGATTTTTTGGATAACAGCACAAACAACCCAACCTCTTGGAATTGGACATTTCAAGGAGCCAACATTCCAACATCCACAGCGCAATTTCCCGGGTCAATTTGTTGGTCAGCGCCTGGGTCGTATAACGTCTCGCTGCAAGCGTGCAACGCGATTGGTTGTAACACGCAAAACATGACCGTAACCGTGACGAGTGGCGCAACAGTGAGTGCGAACGATGCGGCAATTTGTGGAGGTGGACCAGCCACGTTGACCGCTGTGCCGTCAGCTGCAGGTGGAACTTTTTTATGGACACCGGGTGGTCAAACAACGGCGAGCATTTCGGTAAACCCCGCCACAACGACCAATTACACGGTGACTTATTCTTATTTGGGGTGCACCAGTAGCGATGTCAGTACAGTAAGTGTTGGAACGGGTCCTAATGTGACGATTAGCGGTGGCAGTAATGTGTGCCAAGGTCAGTCAATCACATTGACGGCAACACCTTCCAGTAGTGGCGGAACTTACCTATGGAGCCCTGGAGGACAAACGACACAATCCATAACCGTTTCGCCAGCGTCAACCACAAATTATTCCGTTGAATATACATTGAATGGTTGTACCAGCACACCTGTGATTCAGTCAGTAAATGTCACATCAACACCTACTGTTACGGTTCCCGATGCAACAATTTGCGGTGGCGGATCCACAACACTCGTTGCTACACCTTCTGCTGGGGGCGGATCATATCTGTGGTCGCCGGGTGGGCAAACCACTCCTAGCATAAGCGTTTCACCGGGATCAACGACGAATTATTCGGTTGTTTATACATTGAACGGGTGTCCAAGCGCTCCAGATCAGGCGGTTGTCAATGTCAATGCGACACCAACGTTAAGTACAACCAACCAAACCATTTGTCAAGGACAATCAGTTGTGCTAACCGCAACACCTTCGGTGAGTGGAGGAACATATCTTTGGTCTCCAGGAGGTCAAACGAGCCCAACAATTACAGTTTCTCCGTCATCCACAACTTCTTATACCGTGAATTATTCCCTGAATGGCTGCACGAGTCCAACACAAACCGTTAACGTTACGGTGAACAATGTGCCCAGTGTTACCGTCAATAATTCCACCATTTGCGCTGGGCAAAGCGTCACACTGACCGCAACTCCATCAATAGGAGGCGGCGCGTATCTTTGGACACCCGGAAATCAAAACACACCCAGTATTACCGTAACTCCAGGAGCTTCGACAACCTATTCCGTTGCATACTCTCTGAATGGCTGCAGCGATACCGAGTTGAGTTCGGTTACAGTGAATCCAACGTATAACCAAACGCAAAACGCAACAGTTTGTGTGAATACGGTGTTTACCTACCCAGACGGTTTTTCTGAAACGGTAACGGTCGCCTCATCCCACACGAGTTTATTAACGACTGGAGCTGGCTGCGATTCAATCATTGTGACCAACGTAAATCCAGTGAATGCCATTTCGACAAGCGAGACAATTCCCTTGTGCGCAGGAGCGAATTACACGTATCCAGATGGCACGAATGTTACGAATTTAAGCGCGAATGAATCCCACGTGTCAACCTTAATCAGTGGTGGAGGTTGCGACAGCATCATTACAACATACCTTGTCGTTTCGCCAATACCGGATGATGGAGTAACTGTGCAAGACAATGTGCTTACAGCAAATGAAAATGGCGCCACCTATCAATGGTTGGATTGCAACAACGGAATGAATCCCATCAATGGAGAGACGAATCAAAGTTATGCACCGACGCAAAATGGAGCTTATGCTGTTCAAGTTACGTTGAATGGATGTGTTTCAACCAGCAACTGTTCCGACATCACAACCATCGGACTCCTCGAAACAGGACAGAATTGGGTCCTTATTTATCCCAATCCAGCAGATGAATTCATTGAATTGAAAGGCAATGGGTTGGGTCTTTTGACATACGCGATTTTCGATGCCACTGGACGACTTGTGCTCGACGGCAACAGTGAAATCGGACAGAAAATTCTTCTAGGTCAATTGAGCCCAGGCATGTATATGATCGAAATCATGGATGTTGGCTTGTATCGTTTTGTGAAGGAATAGTTTTGGAAAGCACGGGTCAAACAATCCAAAGATCCAACAATCTAACGATCCAGCAATCTAACCTACGTCATCGCCAACGTCACAACACTCACCTTCACCTCCGGATGCTTCTCCAAAATTGCGCGTGCAATGACTTCTAGTGTTGAACCAGTCGTTACAACATCGTCCACCAATGCGACATGCTTGTAGGACAGAATGTGATCATCCACCACAAATGTCGTTTGAATGGAGTCCCAACGCTCGAAGCGCGATTTACGTGTTTGAGATACACCATGCTTAACCCTCCGCACGCTTTTTGTGTCCATCGGGAGCTGCATTTCCTCACAAATGCCACGTGCCAAGACCTCACTTTGGTTGTAGCCCCGTGTAAATTCCTTTTTTGGATGCAAAGGAACAGGCAGAATGGCGTCGACATCTTGAAACCCAGCATGTAGCTTGAGGCGCTTCCCGATTTCCCGACCAAAATGCTCCCCAACCCGCTTGTTGTGACCATACTTTAACTGAAAGAGTATTTTTTGTGTCGTTTTTTCCTTTTCAAAAAAGAAGAGAGCATAAGTGTGATGAATCGAAACTCGCCCCCAAAATAGCTTATCCAAAATGGTAGGCTCTGAATCCAAATGAAAGTTTGTTTCGGTAAAATTTTGTGTACAAAGGGAACAAACCGTGCGCTCTTTTTGTGTCAATTCCTCTTCGCACGAAAGACACTTTTTGGGAAACAAAAGATGCGTCAGGTCGGAGAGAATTTGAGGTGGACGTAGGGCGGATGTTACACTCATGTTTTGAATTAATGGATGCGGTTAAACTATGAACAATTCAATGTGTAAAATAACAAATTTTTTAACTTGACACAGGGTCGGTTTTCCGTTAATTTTATAGGGCGCATCTGTAGCCATTGGATTAGAACGACTTAAGACGAACAACTTAAATTTATCGACCAAATTGATTTCACACGCTGTGAATATCTTTGTATCGCGTGTTGATAAAACAGTTAAAGGTTGATCTCAAAGGGCTTCAGTATACGAATGTTAATAACGTTAACGAATTGTGAATTTATTTTATTGCGAAAGGGAAGTTTTTTGACAACTTTTGTATTCCCCTGTTGAAGGAAGTCACCGACCTTAATTTTCGGTTTTTAAAGTAGGGAAAATACAAGCTTTGCGGAGTAAAAAATTCAAAAATCAAGCGTTTTTGACAGGGCTTCGTTTCGCTTATAATTTGATAAAGAATGGCACAAGTAGAACCAATATTGGAATCGAACAACAACCGATTTGTTTTGTTTCCAATTCAACATGACGACATCTGGTCTTTTTACAAAAAGGCGGAAGCGAGTTTTTGGACAGCCGAAGAGATTGATCTTCAGTCTGATCTCATTGATTGGGAAAATAAGCTGAACGACAATGAGCGCCACTTCGTAAAACACGTGCTTGCTTTTTTCGCAGCATCTGATGGAATTGTGAACGAAAACTTGGCCGAAAATTTCCTTTCTGAAGTGCAATACACAGAGGCGAAATTTTTCTACGGATTTCAAATTGCGATGGAAAATGTGCATTCGGAAACGTATTCCTTGCTCATTGATACCTACATCAAAGACACCGAAGAGAAAAACCATTTGTTCAATGCCATTGACACGCTAGACTGCGTTCGTAGAAAAGCTGATTGGGCACTGAGATGGATTGAAAAAGGATCGTTTGCTGAACGACTTGTTGCATTCGCGGCCGTAGAAGGAATTTTCTTCTCTGGTTCATTTTGCTCGATTTTCTGGTTGAAAAAACGCGGCTTGATGCCCGGACTTTCATTCTCAAATGAGCTGATTTCACGCGATGAAGGCTTGCACTGCGATTTCGCCTGCTTGCTTTACAACAAATATGTTGTGAACAAGTTATCAAAAGATGAAATCAAAAGCATTATCCTCGATGCCGTGGAAATTGAAAAGGAATTTATCCTCGATGCACTTCCTGTTAAATTGATCGGAATGAACAGCGATTTGATGTCGCAATACATCGAATTTGTTGCCGATCGTCTTCTCCAAGAATTGGGGAACCCAAAAGAATACAATGTTGCAAACCCGTTTGATTTCATGGAGATGATTTCGATCCAAGGGAAAACGAATTTCTTCGAAAAACGTGTTGGGGAATACCAAAAATCAGGTGTACTCAATAACGACGGAGCACAAAACTTTAGTCTCGACGAAGAGTTTTAAAAATGACCGATGCCTCGGCATCACGACCAAAAACAGATTACTAGAAAAACCAAAAAATTGAAGCGCCCATGTATGTTGTAAAAAGAGACGGAAGAAAAGAAGCAGTAAAATTTGATAAAATCACTGCGCGCATTGCAAAGATGTGTTATGGCCTCGACCCACTCGTGTCGCCAGAAGCAGTTGCAATGAAAGTGATTGAAGGGTTGTTTGATGGGGTGACAACCACACAACTCGACAACCTTGCAGCAGAAGTTGCAGCAGCAAAAACAATTGATCACCCAGATTACGCTTTGCTTGCATCGCGCATTGCGGTGTCAAACTTGCACAAAGAAACAAAGAAAACATGGTCAGACGTGGTTGCTGACATGTACAACTACATCGATCCAAAAACAGGAGAGAACGCTTCGCTCATCGCGGACGATGTATACGAAATTATTCAAGCGAACAAAGAACGATTGGATTCAAGCATTATCTATGATCGTGACTTCCGCTACGATTATTTCGGATTCAAAACCTTGACGCGTTCGTACTTGATGAAGTTGGAAGGTGACATCGTGGAGCGTCCACAACACATGTTGATGCGTGTAGCTGTGGGAATTCACAAAAATGACATCGACGCGGCCATCAAAACATACAACTTGATGTCTGAAGGTTGGTTCACACACGCAACGCCAACTTTGTTTAACTCTGGAACGCCAAAACCACAAATGTCGTCTTGCTTCCTCTTGACGATGAAAGAAGACAGCATCGA
The DNA here is from genome assembly GCA_041303175.1 of Crocinitomicaceae bacterium. Taxonomy (GTDB): domain Bacteria; phylum Bacteroidota; class Bacteroidia; order Flavobacteriales_D; family Crocinitomicaceae; genus UBA4466. The sequence continues at coordinate 13,318 of JBFYPU010000046.1, forward strand.
AGGAATTTACGATACATTGAAATCATGTGCGCAAATTTCTCAATCTGCTGGAGGTATTGGATTGTCTATCCACGATATCCGTGCTACGGGATCATACATCAAAGGAACAAACGGAGAATCAAACGGAATTGTACCGATGTTGCGCGTCTTCAACGATACCGCTCGCTACGTGGATCAAGGTGGAGGAAAACGAAAAGGATCGTTCGCGATCTACATCGAGCCATGGCACGCAGACGTATTCGATTTCTTGGATTTGAAAAAGAACCACGGGAAAGAAGAGCAACGTGCGCGCGACCTATTCTTCGCATTGTGGGTACCTGATTTGTTCATGAAACGTGTGAAAGAAAACGGAAATTGGACCTTGATGTGTCCACACGAATGTCCAGGTCTTTCCGATACACACAGTGCTGAATTTGAGGCATTGTACACGAAATACGAAAGCGAAGGGAAAGGAAGAAAAACGATCAAAGCGCAAGACTTGTGGTTCAAAATTTTGGAATCGCAAATTGAAACGGGAACCCCTTACATGTTGTACAAAGATGCAGCGAACTCTAAATCGAACCAACAAAATTTGGGAACGATCAAGTCGTCAAACTTGTGTACAGAAATCATGGAATACACCGCTCCAGATGAGGTAGCAGTGTGTAATTTGGCTTCATTGGCTTTGCCGAAATTTGTAACAGACGAGAAAACATTCGACCACGATAAATTGTTTGAAGTGACGTATCAAGCGACGTTGAACTTGAACAAAATCATCGACGGAAACTTCTACCCTGTGAAGGAAGCGCGCAACTCAAACATGCGTCACCGTCCAATCGGATTGGGAGTGCAAGGGTTGGCGGATACGTACATCACAATGGGATTCCCATTTGAATCGGAAGAAGCACGCGTCTTGAACAAAGAGATTTTTGAAACAATGTACTATGCGTCGATGACGGCTTCCAAAGATCTTGCAAAGGTTGATGGGGCGTACGAATCATTCCCTGGATCACCTGTTTCTCGTGGAGAATTCCAATTCGACATGTGGAATGTGAAACCAAGTTCACGTTGGGAATGGGACGTGTTGAAAGAAGAAGTAAAACAATATGGAGTCCGCAATTCATTGTTGCTCGCGCCAATGCCAACGGCTTCAACGGCTCAAATTTTGGGGAACAACGAATGCTTCGAGCCGTATACATCAAACGTTTACACACGTCGTGTACTTTCCGGAGAATTCATCGTGGTGAACAAACACCTGTTGAAAGACTTGGTACGTGAAGGCTTGTGGAACAAAGACATGCGTCAAAAAATCATGGCGGCGAATGGATCGGTTCAAAGCATCAACGAAGTGCCACAACACTTGAAAGATTTGTACAAAACAGCGTGGGAAATTTCTCAAAAAGCAATCATTGAACAATCTGCAGATCGCGGAGCCTTCATTTGCCAATCGCAATCGTTGAACATCTTCATGGAGAATGCAAACTTCGGGAAACTGACGTCGATGCACTTCTACGGATGGGAAAAAGGATTGAAAACAGGAATGTACTACCTCCGCACAAAAGCAGCAACGGATGCGATCAAGTTCACCATCGACAAAAACACGATGTCTGAGCCAACGGCGGAATCCCTTCAAGAAGCAGAAGCAGCAGTCGCGTGTTCACTCGATGATCCAGACAACTGCGAAGCGTGCGGAAGCTAAAAAAGCAACACAACAACAAATAAATAAACCTGTATTCACAGAGAAGTGCCATTCGATTGAATACGACAAAAAACCCGTTGGTCAGCTGACTGATGGGTTTTTTTGGTTTTGAGGGTGGGGGAAAAGCGCATAGAGAATATTCTACGTGAAAGTTAGCGGGTAGTTGAAAAATTGGTAACTTGAACGCAGAGAAAGGCCGATACGTTACATTGTATAGCTATCATAAAATGGGACCGATAAATATGATACCTGCTTCTACGAACGTGCAAATGAAATTAGATTTGCATAATCACCGCTATCTGCTTTCTTGAGAGCTGACAAATAGTTCGAACGTGCTTCGATTTCATTCGACAAATTCGAATTCGATTGTCCCCAAGTAAACGTTTTTCGATCGAAAATTTTCTCTACGATTAAATCCGCCATAAGTCTACTATGCCTGCCGTTTCCGTTCGGAAAACAATGAATACTTACAACTCTATGTTTAAATCGAATTGCTATCTCATCTGCTGGATAGGTTTCATTTTCGATCCAGAATTTTACATCTTCCAATAGGACCCTCAATTCTGTCGGAATTCTCCAACTCTGAATGCCTATATTCTTTTCACTTTGTCGAAATTTACCCGCCCACTTCCAAACTTCACCGTACATTCTCTTATGGAGTGACTTGATAAAAGATTCAGAAAATAACGTATCGACCCTTATTTTTGTGCCAACAGTCCATAGAACGGCCTCCTCGATGTTCTTTTGTTCAAATTCATCAAGTTCTCCTTTCGTAGAAATCGAAGGAATTTTTAATCCCTCGCTCTCGTCCTCGTCTAGAGGAGTTTGACCAAATGAATAATCAAGATTTAATCCCATAATTTTTTCGGCATTTCTTCCATTATTTCTTTAGTTCTTTCCTCTATAGCTTTCCTAATTCTTTCCGGAGAGTTTTCCTGATCCTCCAATTTCATGCTTCCGGAAGTCCTCATAACAATTTCAGTAGCAAGATTCCTTGCCTCTTTCTCGATTAGCTTATTGATACTACCATCGATTGGCACATATCCATAGATGAACTTCATCCCCATTGCTCTTCCAACCTCTTCCATTGCCTTTATTGTGATCGATCCACTGGTTTCTCGATCTTCCATACGTGCAATACTTGATCTATTTCTATCAAGTTTTTTACTTAACTGTTCTAAAGACATACCAAGTGCTGTGCGAATGGTTTTTATCCATCCTACTTGAGGAGTAACGATACCTTCAGCTTTCTTCAAAGGCTTCATCTTCTTCTCCAAATGTTCTAGTTGTAATCTTTTTGTCTTCATTTTGTGTACGTATAATGCAACATATTCAATCAAATGTACACATATAGTGCAACATAAACAAACTATGTGTTGCATTATAATACAACACAAATACTAATTTTGTTGCATTTTATAACAACTTTTATGAATACATTGTTGTCTTTTATCGCAACAATAGAAAGCATTGAATGCAGGTAACATCACCTATAAATGATAGGGCTAACACCGCGCAGCAGAATCGAAGGTGGTCAAACTCGAGAAAAATATTGCTCTTCGTAAATCTGCAAACCTTCTCTTTTCATCGATCAATAAGAATGCAAGGTTTATATATTTTGTTTCTTAAGGAGAAGTCACAACAATAAAGTTTAGGGATGTGTACAATTGAACGACTAAAATAACAACACCGTCAGTCAGCCGACTGACAGCAGCGCAAGCTAAATAAACCTGTATTCACAGAGAAGTGCCATTCGATGGAATACGATAAAAAACCCGTTGGTCAACTGACTGATGGGTTTTTTTGGGTTTGGGGGAAGGAGGCGTTGGGTGTAAAGAATATTCTAAGTGAAAGTTAGCGCGTGATTAAAAAAATGGTAACTTGTCAGGGGGAAAGACCGATACGTTTCCTTGTATAGGTATCATAAAATGGGACCTATAAGTAAGTTAGGGGCTACCACCCACCAATCAAACAAAAACAAAATGAAAAAAAACCTCTTAACCATCACCTTCCTCTTGATCAGCCTCCTCGGCTTCACTCAAGACATCAAAATTGACGATGACGTCGTCTACATTGACGGCCAAGAATGCCTTAAAATCAGTGGAGATGCCAACAATGTTTCCATTTCAGATTTAGCGGGAAACGAACTCATTTTTATGAAATTCATTCACAACAGTCGATTTGGATCTGTCTACAACAAAATCACGTTTCTCGATCAGAAATTGAGCTTTACATCGCAGTCCTATGTGTTCACAAAGAAATTGCTCATCAAGAAATTGGTTGAAGATCAAACATTAAATGCGTGCCAATTGGATCCAGAAAAAGTGGAACGGTTTGTCTTGAAGTATGATGAAGATGTAGAGCGCGAGATCCGTTAGAACAATCGCTACGAACACAGGTTTTAATAGATGCGGCTGAAATGCATTTGATGTCACAATTTGTGATCTCAAGATAAATTGGACTTGAAAATGCCCATAATACGCGATAAGCTGAACACTGAGCGGTTCGATGAACTCACCGTATCACCTGTCGAAGTGTGTCGAAGTGTATCGAAATGAAGCGAAACCCAACTCTCCTAATCACAAACCGACGAAGTCAGCAGCAAGAGAAAGCGATAGCTTTTGAAGACCAAGCGTTAGTGAAGGGAGTTAATCTAATTCCCCAAAAAACCGTTTCTATTTATCGATGATTGAAACGTGCACAACGGGTAAGTCCAAGTTTTGCCCGGCAGATTCGATGTGGAGCATGTAGTTTCCATTGGAAAGCGTGTCCACTGAGAATTGCACATCAACTCCGAGTTCCTTCTTCGTTTTTCGTGAGAGCACTTCTTTCCCCAATAAATCGATCAGTGTCAATGTAATCTCTCCTTCGAAATCGTTTAGAAAATGAATGTTTAATACATCGTCAGCTGGAATCGGATAAACGACTACCTGATCTGCAACTGTATTTTCACACGGAACAAAAATCACATCAGAGTAGTCCGTCGCCCCGTCAAAGTCGGTTTGTTTCAATCGGTAATAGACAAAATTTGGATCCGATTCTCGAACCGAAAGTGCGTAGTTGATCGTATTGATTGAGGTGCCGTTACCATCAACGACTTCTACTTCGCTGAATTCAAATCCGTTGATACTATGCTCCACTGTAAAGTAATCGTTATTCAGTTCTGAGGCTGTCGCCCAGTTTAGCGTCTTCAAACCTTCACTACAATTTCCAGTAAAGGACATGAGTTCAACGGGCAAAGGACAGATGATGACGTTTATGGCACTGGAGCCACTCAGCGGTACAAGACAGTTTCCATCAACCGAAACCAAGCTCATTGTTTGATTCACGAGAGGACTTGGAATGACAATGTCTTGTGGCATCCCGTCTAAAACGATCGTTGTATTTCCTCCTCCAAGGTTGTATGTTAATGTAGCGCCATCGCTCCCGCTAACCGAGAAAATGGCGTCATCGCCAAGGCAAATTGGACCATTGTCTACAACTAAATAAGTAGGAACGGGTAAAGCTGGAATATTCACGGTTAGGTTAGAAACACATCCGTTGTTGTCTGTTACAGAAGCTATGTAGGTACCTCCTAGGAGATTCGTTTGCGTAATACTTGACGCCGAAACAATTGGCGTAACTCCATTCCATAGGTAGTTGTAATTCACAGAACCCCCGACGGTATTCAGCGTCACAGCACCACTTGCGATTCCGACACATGTTGAGGTGTTGTTTTGAACATACATGAATGGTTGAAGCCCCGATGGATTAACGAAAACATTGTCTGTAACCGAGCAACCCGTGATGTTATTTGTTGCTGTGACAGTGTAATTTCCAGTCGCCAAACCAGTGATCGTTGACGTGGTATTATTTATCGTTGTCGCTCCAGTTGACCACAAGAAATTAAATTGCCCAGGGCTACTCATTGTTGCCGTGGCCGAGCCGTTGTTTGTACACGTAACCGCTACACTAGACATAACCATGGTAGGATTTGGGTTTACGGTCACCACAAAACTTCTAGTTATCGGACATCCATACACGGTTGTTCCGCCATTTGTCACCGAGCCCGTAATTGTGGCAATATAGGTGGTCGTAACAGTTGGATTCACGGTAATGGTATTGGCGGTTGAGCCAGTAATATTTGTTGTTGGCGACCAAGAAACCACGTTGTTCGCGGTCAATCCAGTTAAGGTCAGAGTAGTGGAAGCACCATTGCAATAGGCAGCAGGTCCAGAACCAGTGGCCGTAGGAATAGGCACTACATATAAATACACGAGATCTGCCGGCGATGCTCCACAACAATCGGTTATTACCGTGAGTGAAATGGGGTAAAAGCCTGGCGTATTAAATTGGGTGTTGGTCGTTTGAAGGCTTCCAGGGTTTGCGGCAGCTCCATTGAAATTCCATTGATAGGAATCTGCAGGATATACGCTTGAAAAACTAGCGAAATCACCTTGACAAATTTGAAACGTGTCAACACCAATCTGAGGGGCGTTCGTAGCTATCTGTGATCCTGTCGATCCGTCAAATGAAATGTTGTGAAATCCAGTGTAGGTATTAGCTCCTTGAGATAATGAATATCTCGCTATTGTAGTGTATTGAGTTAAAGTGGTTGTCGTTGCTGCCGCTGTACCTGGCACTGCATTATTTGTTACAACATCAAAGTCCCAAGCAGCCGATACAGCTGAAGTATAATTTACATCGGTGTTTGTGCAATTCACGTTTGTGGCCGTGATAGCGGGCTGAGCTGCAAGATTGAAAGCAATATCAGTTAAGACAAGAGGGGCCGATAGCAAAAGCGATATTACGTTTACAGAAACTCCTGCCGGACCATTTCCGCCATCACCTCCAGCACCTCCGGCACCTCCAGTACCTCCAGCACCACCGCGGTTTCCATCTGAATCACCGTTGGTACAACCATTCCCAATAGCCGATGTGCCACCATTTCCACCATTTCCACCTTGTCCACCAAGGCCACCGGCACCAGCGGCACCTGCAACCACGCGGTCCTGTATAAGGTTCCCACCAGCGCCATTACTCACCAATACAATTCCGTAAGAGGAACCACCACCAAAACCACCTCGGCCTGCGCCTCCGCCTCCGCCACCGCCACCGCCGCCAGATCCTCCGCCACCAGCAGCATCGCATGCATCTTGATCTCGAGCTGCGCCGCCACCGCCGCCGCCGCCGCCGCCGCCTCTTCCTGCCGTGCCATTGGTTGCGCTTCCGGGTACCCAGAATCCCGCAACATAAGAGCCCGCGGTAGTAGTGCCATTCGTTCCTGCTGGGCCAACAGTTCCTGCTCCCCCATTGCCTACGTTAGAGGTACTGTTTCCATTCCCATCTTGCGCACCGCCCGTTCCTGCGGCTCCGCCTGCACCTCCTGCTGAAGGAGCGGTTGTGCCCGCGGCACCGTTAAAACCATTGAGAGCCGAGTTATCTGGACGACCATTTCCTCCGATACCTCCAGCGCCTCCGTTTGTTGCAGCGCCACCAATAATTAAGGCATTGATTCCGCCTGTGCCCGCTGCACCTCCGTTACCACCTGTTCCACCGTTATCTGTACCAATATTGCATGTACATTGCGGCCCACCACCAGTAATGCCGTTTACACCATTGCCACCATTTGCACCATCCCATGTCGAGTTATAGACGGCCGGGTTATCGTCTCCTTGTCCTGATCCCGCGGCTCCAGGCAAAATTTGCGTGCGAGCAATGGCGTAATTTGAACAGTTGGTTAAATGAAGACCATACGTAGACATGCCTGTTCCTGGTGTTCCCGCTGCTGTAGTAATCGTGATGTCTTGCAACCTGAAGCCTGTTATACTATTGCCGTAAAAGGCTACCAAGCGTTGCGCATTTACCGCACCTTCAGGAGCTACCGCGGATCGATTGATCGTAGTGGCACCTGGAAGACTTGTTTTCACCCAAGTTGCTGGGTTAAATCCGCCCTCCAACGTAACATAACTAGAAAGGTTCAATGGCGCGTTTAGGGTATATGTTCCTGTCGCCAATTTAATTACGGTGTTATTGCACGCAGCCCGATTCAAGGCTTCTGCCAATGATGTAGGATTGGCTTGTGTTCCAGCTGCAGACGGCAATCCAGTTGGGGATGCATAAATATTGACGCAGGCCGCTAAAGCGGGAGGTGATCCAACGATCAACGATGTTGTCGTGGTTACCAAACAACCCGTGCTTGGATTTGTCACACGCAAGGTGTATACATAGGTTCCAGGCGTACTCGGAACTGTGACAACAATTGTTGAGGTGGTACCAGAGACTGCACCAGTTCCCAAAGAAACCATGGATGGATTGAACCATTGAAAATTCATACCCGTCACATCCGTCACCCCAGTAAGCATAAATGAAGCACCTGAACAGACTGTTGCTGAAGTAGGAGTGATTGCGGCTGTTGGAGCGGCTGCAACGGTAACAGTAACCGCGTCAGTTGAGACACAACCATCAGCATAGGTTGCTGCAAATGTATAAGAGGTTGTACTTGTTGGTGTGGCATTCGTACTCGTTGATGTGGGTGTTGCCAAACTTGCCGCTGGGGACCATAAATAGGTTGTTGTGGGAGGTGTTAATCCAACAACTCCAGTTAAAACAGTTGATGAACCTTCACAAATAGTGACATCAGGGCCCGCATTAACCGGTGGATTTGGGTTGGCAACTACTGTTATGGCATAGGTTTGAGCGTTTTGTCCAATCAATGGGCAAGCGTTGTCTTGGGCATTAATCGTAATGTAATGTGTTCCTATATCAGCGATACCTGGTGTCCAGCAAAAAGTACCAGTGATTGAAAGCCCAGATCCTGTTTGCGTAAATGTGGATCCAGGAATCGTGTTGCCAGCAGCCATCATGACGGATTGTCCAGCATCTACATCTGTTGCCGCAATGGTAAAGCACAACGGTGTGTTAGCACATGTCGAAATGTTGAATACGCCTGGTGAGCCGTTAATTCCTCCTAAACTAGGAATCGTGTTGGTGCAGTTCACAATGTTAAATTGGATATCCCGCATCATGGATCCGATGAGAACCCCGTTTCGGTATTCTTGCACAAGAACAGCAACAACGGCAACTTGAGGGACATTGGGTGTGAAGGTGATTTGTCCAGTAGACGGATTGATGACCGCTGCCACCGTGAATGGATTCACACCACTGAAACCGCCGTTATAGGTAACTGGACTTCCAGCCGCTTGCAAGGCATTTACGAGCGAGTACACCAAGGCATCACCATCTGGGTCCGTCGCTAGTTGCTGATAATTAATTGTTTGTCCGACACAGCCATATATTTGTGGATTACTGGCAAAAATAGGAGAGTTATTGCACGCTGCAAGGGTGTTGTTTAACGTCGTTTGAATGTAAAGCTCTGTTGCGTCTGGCGCTGATAAATTTGTGATCGATGAATTTCGACAACACATAGAATAGGACAAGATCCAATCGGAACAACCTGTAGGTAGAGTGAGTATTGCCCTATACACCATCCTTTCGACGCCTAAAGCACCTCCGCCTCCACAAGCACTCGAAACACTCGGGCAGAGAGGAGTGATATCTGTGATGGAGATTAAATTTAAGCTGAGTGAGGCATTTACACCACAGGCAGTCGAACGATAGTTTATCACCTCTGTTGAATTTGCCGAAATCCCATTACAATCTCTGTAAAATGAGAGTGTCACTTGATATTGATTCGGACCAATACAGGCGTAGGAAATCTCCCCACCTGCCACGTGCGAAGCATACGAAGCTGAAATGAACGAAAAAACGAAAAGCATTGATAGTATTCGATACTTAACTTGGTTGACCGAAAGTTTGCTCATAGCGGCGTGATAAATGGGTGTCTTATAATGAAATAAAATCACGCAAAAGTAATTAAAATAGATAGCGGTTGTGCCTGAATTATAGTGGATTTGAAAAAATTTTCAAAAGGCGATCAGAGAAGAATTCCATAAATCAGAACGTCCACCGCAATCCATTGTTCAATGCGAAGGTAGCCTGCTTTACCCCGGTTGGTGGGTTGAAATCAAAGAAATAATTCACCGAAGTCGTAAACGAAAGGTGTTTCGTAATGTTGAGCTGAATGAGGGATTGGTTCGTTAGGCGGTAATCCGAAACTTCCCGAAACAAGGGCTGATAGTAAGTGGTTGACGTGAATTCACCGCGTTTATTGGGGAATTTAATCGAGAGCACAAAATAATTGGACATCCGAAGGTCGCGGTTGATGGTTTGCTGAACGTCCTGAATTTGTTCGTATTCGTAGAAGGTTGACACGCCCAAATAGGTGGTCACTGTTTCGCCTTGATTGAGTTTGAAACGCGCGCCCATTCCTGTCAGAAAGCGGTAGCGAAGACTCAACAATTCATTGAACTGAAGTTGCGAATACACCTCGCCACGCACCCATTTGTTGAATTTGTAATTGTACCGAACATGTCCAAATCCTTCGTTGTTGATGGTGGAGTTGTTCGAAAGTGCGTGGTTGTAATTTCCCAAAACGAGCAGAATGTGTTTCAGATTTTTGGATTTCCCCTGTACGCTCAAACTTGTTTTAAAAACGTTCAGCGTGATGTCATTTGTTTTTTGGTAGTTGAAGGACAAGTCAGCACTTCCCGCCAAGCGGACGGAATCAGTATGCATCCGTCGACTTTCAATGTTCACCAGCTGCGAAAAGGCGACATTTCCCGTTAGCGCGATTACCGCAAGAAGAAGGAATTTCAGTGAGTTCATTCAAGCTAATTTTCGGTAAAAATACGTACAATTGGGAATGTGACTGAGCCTTTTTTTGTTGGCTGAGGCTCTCGAAGCCAAAAAAAGCCTCAGCCAACAAAAAAAAGCAGAAGCCAAAAAAAGGGAGAACAACCGTCCTCCCTCTCATTAAATGTGTTCTAGAAATCAAAGATCAATAAACCCAAACTGGTATCGCTTTCCGCCGTTGCTCATCGCCGCTCGGATCACCAATTTTCCACCAATCTCGAAAAAGAGTCTGCCTGACATACTCATTTCAAATACTGAATTTGCATGCATGTTGAAAAGCGGTAAGCCGAATGTTCTGTTTGCAAACGCCAGTGAACCGTCTTCTTCCACCACGTGCATAAAGGTTCCGTGCACCGTTTTTTCGTTGAAGGCTTTGCTTTTCACGTAGCGCGTTCCGTCTGGCTCGGTCCAGTTTGCCGGAGGAATCGCCGAAACGGTCAGCTCGGTGTTGTTCCAAAGCACAAACAAGCGATTCCCACTTAGGTGATACACAAAAGAGCCAAATTCGTCCCAATCGGTTGTGTTGGTCGTTTTTTGTTTTTTGTCGAAGAATTGTGACCACCGTTTTTCACCCGTTGCTGGATTCAGCGCGAGGGTCAATACGCCGCCGTAATTCCACGTATAGTTATAACCGATGGGCGTTGATCCTGCGATCATGTCTTTTTGCAACCTCAATTCTTCCAACAGCACCAAAATGGTTCCGTCGGGTCTGAAAAGAAGGTCTTTTAAGTCGAAATTGGTCAAAATAGCA
>JBFYPU010000047.1:0-6909 GCA_041303175.1 Crocinitomicaceae bacterium
TCATTCTTGCAATCCCCTCAAACTCAGGTTTCATTCCAAAAATCGAGAAGGAGGGAATCATTTTGTGCGAAACGGATTGAAGCATATCCCAATCTTTTTTATGGAAACTTTGACTCATTTCTGAGATCAGTATGGGGGTTTGTTCCAGATACAAGTTGATCATCTCCATCATCAAAGCTGGATTCGATTTTGTGCGTTTCATCAAGTGACTGATGTCGGTAACTTTCAATTCTGGAAGTGGGGTGGGTGCTAATTTTTCAATCGGAGCAGAGAGCTTGCAGCTTTTCACCAAACTAATGATTTTTAAGTACAAAAGCTTGTCATCAATCGGTTTTGCGAGATAGTCGTTCATGCCAACATCGGTGCATTTTTGAATGTCAACGGTTGTTACATCGGCAGTGAGTGCCATGATAGGAATTGTTAGGTTCAATTTTTTTCGAATGTATTGGGTTGCCTCAAATCCATTCATCACGGGCATTTGCAAATCCATTAGGATAATGTCGTATGAATTTTTTTCCAGTTTTTCGATGGCGATTTTACCGTTTCCAGCAATGTCGCATGTAAAACCAAATTCATCCAATAGTGTTTTCATCAACAATTGATTCAATGGAATGTCTTCTACCACTAGTACGTTGATGTTTTTTACATCATCGTCCCATTCAAACATTTCTTCCAACACCAGCGCGTCTTTGGTTGTTTTTAAAAAGCTTATGGCAAAACTGAAAGTAGAACCCTTTCCAAGTTCGCTGTCAACAGAAACAGTGCCGCCTTGAGCGCGAACGAGTTGTTTTACAATTGCAAGTCCCAAGCCAGTTCCACCGTAAATTCGTGATGTGCCACTAGATGCCTGCTGAAAGTTTTCGAAGATTTTAATAAGTTTCGTTTTTGCAATCCCAATTCCAGTGTCCGAAATGGAAAATTGTATCCTCACTTTTTCGTTATCTTCCTTAATCAACGATGTGCGGATTCTTATTTCGCCTTCGTTTGTGAATTTCACGGCATTACTCACCAAGTTTAGAATGATCTGGTGCAAGCGCATGGGATCGCCTACAACCACCTCAGGTATGTTTTGGTCGTATTCTTGAATCAGGGTGAGGTTCTTTTCCTGAATTTTGAGTTCAAACAAATGCAACATGGCAGAAACGGATGCTTTGATTTTGAATGGCGTAGCCTCAAATGCGAGTTTTCCAGAATCAACCTTCGCCAGGTCTAAAATATCATTGATCAACACAATCATCGCATCACCACTCACTTTGATGGCTTTCAAATATTCCTTTTGTTTCACGGTGAGTTCCGTTTTTAGAACAACTTTAGTGAATCCAATAATGGCGTTCATTGGTGTTCGGATTTCGTGACTCATGTTAGATAAAAACAGCTGCTTGGCTTTCACAGCCTCTTCGGCAATTTTGGTCGCTTTTTCCGCTTTTCGTTGCGCTTCTTCCGCGATTCGAGTGGCTAGTTCGGCTAACAATTTGGCTTCTGTAAGCTCTGCTTCAATTCGTTTTTGGTCGGTCACATCTCGTGCAGCGGCAAACACGCCCAACACATTTCCGTTGTCGTCTTTGTACAATGAAGTATTGTAGAGAACGTCCGTTAGTTTCCCGTTTTTGTGCTTGATCGTAAGCGAATAGTCCGAAACGAAACCTTTGTCAAATGTAAGTTGATACCCTGCATCCGCTTTGTCGGGCTCTGTGAAGTAGTTCGAAAAGTTTGTCCCGATCAAGCCTTCGCGCGAAACACCCGTAACACGAATGGTCGATGCGTTCACATCGGTAATTTTTCCCTCCGCATTAATAGTAACAAGAGGATCCAAGCTTGCTTCAATCAACCGACGGGCATAGTTTTTATCGTTCTTTTCTAAATACATGTGATGGATTTTAGGTAGTAGTTAACCTTGGATCTAAAGACCAATGTCTTCAATCGGACTTCGTTTTTTGTCCTTGAGTAACTTGTAGTTGGACGGCGTAAGTCCTGTCACTTTTTTAAACTGGTTGGATAAATGAGCCACGCTGCTGTAATGAAGTTTGTATGAAATTTCTGTGAGATTGAGTTCGTCGTAAATCAAATATTCCTTCACGCGTTCAATTTTGTTGACAATGATGAACTGTTGAATCGTGATTCCTTTTACTTCCGAAAAAATATTCGAAAGGTACGTGTAATCGTACCCCAATTTTTCGCTCAAATAATCTGAAAAATTCATTTTGGGTGTGTCATCCGTGTAGTGTATCATTTCGGTAATGGCATTCACCACTTTCTCAATCAACACGGCGCGCTTGTCGTCCATGAGTTCAAGTCCCGAATTGAGCAGGCCTTCATTGAGCTGTTGACGCTGCTCTGAAGTCAAATCCTCCATCACATCAACTTCACCCAAATCTACGACCACAAAATGAAGTCCAAGCTTTTGCAGCTCTTCTTTCACCGCCATTTTGCAGCGTTTACTTACCATGTATTTGATGTATAGTTTCAAGGTTCAGTCAGTTTTGTAAAGAATGGTTAAAAGTCAAGATATTAACGCACACAGTTGTTACATAGTTTCCGGAAAATGTTACATAACTCTCATGTTTAGAGTGCCGAACAGGTGTCATTATCCATCATTTTTCGAGCTAAAAGTGCTTAAAGCACGGGTAAATATGGGGTAAAAAAAAGTGCCACCTGCACATTGGCAAATGACACCTCCAACCTAAAATACGGGAGTCTAACGCGTTTTGACTAACGTTCAACCACGGTAGCTGGTGAATTGTTCTTCGTGACAATAAATTCGGAACGTCGGTTAAGTCGATGATCTGCCTCAGAACAGCCAGATTCGGTCTCGCCTTCGCAGGCACACGCATTCGCCAATTGCACTTCACCAAAGCCTTTTCCGGTAATTCGATGTGGATTGGTGATGCGTTCTTTGATGTAGTCTGCTGATGCGGTGGCGCGCGCTTGCGACAACGTTTCATTGTAACTCTTGGCTCCTCGGCAATCTGTATGTGAAGTGACCGAAATTTCCATGTTCGGATATTGATTCAACACCTTAATCATTTTGTCCAGTTCTTTTGCAGCGGCTGGCGTGATCTCAGATTTGTCAAATTCGAAGTAAATAGGTTTCATTTTCATAAATGCTCCCAAATCTTGATCCACAACAATGTGTTCTTCAAGCACCACCACTTCTTCTTCTTCCAATTGAAGCAATTGCAGGTTGACGGTCACAATGTGTTCAGTTCCATACGTGTTTGCCACATTTTTACCTTCGATGTAATCTTTCAAGTTACCGGTTAACTGATAGTTCTTATTTGCCTCAACATTAAAGGAGTAGGATCCATCACTTTCTGCGATGGCCATGTTGATTTGTTGGCCTGATTCGTTGTAAAGTTTCACGGTAGTTCGAGGCAAAGGCACTTGGTTCACGTCAAATGCTACCCCTTCAATTTGTTTTACAACCGCAGGAGTGTTGAGCAAATCAACTCCGTAAATGTCATCGTTTCCGCTACCACTTTCTCTGTTTGAAGAGAAATAACCTTTGTCTTCGGAACCGCTGATCACAAGTGCATAGTCGTCAAATCGGGTGTTGAGTGGTGCTCCAGCATTGCGCACTTCATCCCATGATTCTCCATTCATTGTACTCGAAAAAATGTCCTGTCCACCTAGGCCAAAATGTCCGTTTGAGGCAAAATGGAGCGTTGATTTCTGCTCATCGAAGAAGGGGAAAAGTTCATCACTTTCTGTATTAATGGTACTCCCAAGATTTACAGGTACACCCCAAGCTCCTTCTGAGGTTCTCGTAGTGCGGTAAATGTCCGTTCCTCCAAATCCTCCAGGCATATCGCTCACAAAGTACATGATCGTGCCGTCGTCCGACAAGTTGGGATGTCCTACGTTGTAGCTTGGACTGTTGTATGGGAATGCTTTGGGTTCCATCCAGGTTCCATTTTCGAAGGTACGTGTGTGAATTTGCAGTTCTACGATGTTGTCCTTGCTTTTGTCTTTTTGTGCGTTTTTCGTAAACGCCATAAACGTCCCTAGTTGATTGAAAGTCGCAGGTCCATCGTGCATTTTCCCATTTTCTTGTTTGTCAAAAAAGGACGGATTTGTTAACTGCCCCTCTTCAACATCGGCCACATACAAATTGAGGAACGGTTCGTTGTTCCAATTGTATTTTCGCATGAACGCTTTTGGCTTCGCATTGCTCGATGTATACACGATCTGCTCTTTGAAGTACGAAGCTCCAAAATCCTGAGAACCTGTGTTTATTTCCATTTCATGGATGGCGTAGTTGCCATTGTCTTTTACGATGGTAGTCAATTGAGCTTTGTTCTTTTGATAGCTAATCGCGCGTAAATCGTTTGGTTTTTGCGAACAAAATTTCGCCATTTGAACCTCTGATTCATTGTATTTTCCGCTGCTTTTAAGGACCATGGCGTAGTTGAAATAGTCTTCTGCAATCACATCAATCCCATGATTAATCAAGGTAGCATAACTTTCTTCGGCTTCGGCGTTTTGCTCGGTGATCCGGTAACATTCAGACAGCTTTCGCTGCCCTTCAACGGTTAAATTCTTCGCGCGCGAATAACGATCTATTGCCTCGTCGTACGTGTATGTGAAGTAGAATTTGTCACCCTTTTGTTCTCGGGACGATTTTTCTTGTGCAAACGCTCCTGCACTGATTTCAACCAGCACAAGCATTAGTATTAGCATTCTTTTCATAATATTCTTCGTATTTCAATTAAAAATAACGGGGTGAATGAATCTGTTTCTTACTGCTGAAAATGAAGTCGTAACGCAGTAAAATTTCGTGACTTCCTTGGTTGTACTTGGATGTTCTCAACCCCATCGAGTAATCATACGAGTAACCGATGTGAAACTGTTCTGTAAGATCGAATCCCACCAGTAGCCCTGCGCCATCACCTGTTCGATACATAGCACCGAGTAAGACGCGTTTCATGAGGATAAATGATGCCGTTACATCCGCTTGAATCGGCGCTCCAGGCACCATTTTCACGAGTGTTGTTGGTTTAAACGCTACGTTATTGGAGAGGTTGAACACGGCACCTGCGATGAAAAAATAGTGTCTGCGAGATTTACCCAGCGACACTACGCCATTCGTTTGAGTGGCACTGTAATAGTCGTTTTCCAATAAATTGGGCACCGAAACACCAGCGTAAAAGCGCTCTCTGGAATAATAGATTCCCACTCCAAAACTCGGTCGGACTCTGTTGACAATATCCTCCTGAAAAGAAACGTCATTTTGATCATCCAATTGCAAGGAGCTCAGATCAGATTGCAAAATGTTCACACCACCGCTCACACCCAAGGCAAGCTTTGATTTCTCGTTGAGCTGCATGCGATAAGCAAAACTTCCAGAGACCACCGTGTTGTTGATTGGACCGATTCGATCGTTAGAGGCAGACAATCCTAACCCAATGTGCTTCACCGAAATTGGTGAGTGCAACGTCAACGTTTGTGTGCTTGGAGCGCCATCGAAATTCACCCACTGCGAGCGGTGGAGCGCTGTGATTGTGAGTGCATCTCGACTTCCTGCATACGCGGGATTGATCGAGAGCGTGTTGTACATGTAATGTGTGTACATGGGATCTTGTTGTGCCGATACTTCAGAAGTCAGAAGACTCAGGGACAACATCGTTATGATTCTACTTATTTTCATTGTCGTAAATTTTATGGGTTGTTTCTATTTTCTAATTGTTGAGGTAAATGGTGCCTTTGATTGCTTTCGAACCGTCTCCTAAGTCAAGGACATAGAAGTAGGTGCCAACCGGCAAAACGTCTCCTCCTACATTGACATTTGAGGTCGATTTTCCGTCCCATGTATTTTGATAAGGGCTGTCAGCAAACACTTCATTTCCCCAACGATTGTAGATGGTGATCGTGTTGGAAGGGAAATTGAAAATCCCACGAATGATAAACAGATCGTTGACCAAATCGCCATTGGGTGAGAAGCCCTCAGGAATAAAGAAATCTGATGGAATCGGAAGTACTGTAGAGCTGTTGTTGCTGAGATCTAATTCTGGTTCCAAACCTGAGATGGTTGCGGTGTTTTCGTAGTTTCCGGTAGAAAGTACTTCAACCGTGATCGTGAGGGTTTCTGAATCACCTGCACTCAAATTTCCAATATTCCAGTTGCCTGTGATTGGGTCATATAGTCCAGTCGTTGTAGTCGATGAAATATAGGAGTATCCACTTTGAAGGAGTTCTAAGACTACCACTCCAGTTGCATTGGATGCACTCAAGTTGCTAGCAACGATTGTAAAGACGACCGTTTCACCAATGATTGGGTTCAAACTTGAAGCTGTTTTTACAACATTGAGGTCTGCTGCACAATTGGTGAGCGCCAAGGTGACATCTACCGAGAACACTGCAGGTGAGCACGAACCCGTAACCACGACATTGTAATCAACGCCTGCATCACCGAGCACTGTAGGATTTATTGTTAATGTTGCTGATGTAGCACCAGAAATTGCACCTCCATCCACTATATCAACAGTTCCTTTTCTCCACTGGTACGTAACACCCGTTCCCGTTGCGATAACTGAAAAGCTTGCCAATTCGCCTACGCAAACTGTCGCGTTGATCGGCTCACTTGTAATTACAGCAGGTTGATTAAGAATTAGTGATACAAGAATCGAAGTATCATTTGGCGAACACGTGCCAGAAATCACTACGTAATAATCTGTTCCGGCATCGCCAAGTGTTGTTGGATTGATGGTGAGCGTGTCGCTCGTCGCACCAGAGATTGATCCGCTATTCACGAGATCAACGTTTCCTTTTCTCCATTGGTAGGTGACACCCACACCAGATGCTAGCACTCCAAAACTGATTGAATCGCCTACGCAAGCTGTCACGTTGATTGGTTCACTTGTAATTACAGCAGGTTGACCAAGAATTAGTGATACAAGAATTGACGTGTCGTTT
>JBFYPU010000048.1:0-20591 GCA_041303175.1 Crocinitomicaceae bacterium
ATCGTTTGTGGAGAACCGAAATTGTGTGCAATGGTGCAATGACAGTCAACCTTACCATGGAAGATGTGCATTTTCCTGAAGGTGCTCACCTTTATTTGTACGATGTCAACAAAACAAATATTGTAGGAGCGTACACCGCCATCAACAACCACACAAGTGGTGAACTCGGAACGGATTTGGTGTACGGTGATCACATCGTAGTGGAATATTTTGAGCCAGCTGCGGTGCAAGGACAAGGTAAGTTTACAATCAATGGCGTGGTGCATGGATACCGAAGCTTGAACTTGGTTCAAAAAGATCTTGCAAAAGCGTTGAATAGTTCTGGCGCGTGTAACTATGATGCACGATGCGCGATTGATCCGTACGTAGGTGGAATCAGCGAATGGGATGATCAAATTCGTTCGGTCGCAATGATCGTTGTTGGCGGATCCGGAATTTGTACCGGGGCACTGATCAACAACTCATGCAACAATGGAACACCTTACTTTTTAACGGCGAACCACTGCTTGGGCGGAGGTACTGGAAATTGGTTGTTCCGTTTCAATTGGGATGTTCCCGAGGGAAATCCTGGAATGCTTTGTGCTCAGAATGGCAATACACCGACTTCCTTCAACAATGCCTCAAACTACAATCAAACGACGGTGAATGGCGCAACAACATTGGTGAGTGGAACGGGTGCAGATCATGCCTTACTCTTGTTAGACAACTTAACGGTTGGCAATGCAACCACGTGGGGATTGTTCTATGCAGGATGGGATCGTAGTGATGTTCAAGCGGCGGTAACCGAAATAACTGGAATTCACCACCCTTCTGGTGACATCAAGAAAATTTGCCGCGCACTTGACGGAACGTCCAATAACATTTACTTTTCAAACCAATCCGGTGCTGCCGTTTGGTATTTGAACACTTGGAATGATGGTGTAACGGAACCAGGATCTTCTGGTTCTCCACTTTTCGATCAAAACAAGCGCATCATCGGTCAATTGTATGGTGGTGCAGCGGCTTGTTCAGGTACAAACAACAACGGTTCGTTTGATTACTACGGTCGCCTTGGCGTTTCTTGGGGTCTCGGAGTTGGTGCTTACCTCGATCCGCCGTCTTGCGGTGGAACGAATGTTGTAAACGATGGTTGGGATCCAAACGCGGCAGTTGTAGCTGTTGATGCCAGCATTCAAGGAATCAGTGAGCCAGTTGGATCGTTGTGTACCGATAATTTTGACCCAGTTGTCACACTGCGTAATGCAGGTGCGAGCCTTTTGACTTCTGTAACGATCAACTACAACGTAGATGGTGGAACAAATTTGCAGTACTTCTGGACAGGAAGTTTGGCACAAAATGCAACAGCAACCATTACATTACCAAATATGATTGCAACAGCTGGACCACACGTGTTCAATGCGAGTACTAGCAATCCGAATGGAACAACTGATTTGAATACTGGTAACGATGCTGCATTGTCAAATTATAGCATCACCATTGGCGGTCAAGCTGCAACACTTACCATCGATACAGATTGCTGGGGTTATGAGACTTATTGGGAAATTGTGAATGAGGGAACATCAACGGTTGTTGCGTCTGGTGGAAATACAACGGGAATTCCTCCAGGTGGCGGACAAACTGCTGCTGCAGGTGATGCTGGAGCGTATGGAAGTCAAATCACGATCACCGAAAATCTTTGCCTCGCATCAGGATGTTATGACCTTATTATGTATGACGATTGGGGTGATGGAATGGATGGAACCGCATCTGGATGTGCTGTGGATGGCGATTATCTTTTGACAGACGGCTCAGGTGCAACCCTTGTGGCAATGGGATCTATAAGCTATGCTGAACAGCTCACGAATTTCTGTCTTACTCCACCATGTGCTTCCACGTTTAATTATTCAACTGTTCAACCTACGTGTGCTGAATTAACGAATGGGCAAATTACCGTTGCGTTCTTAACTGGAAACTCAGCTGGAGCAACCTACAACATAGGTGCTGGAGCTCAGCCGAGTGCGACCTTCACAGGCCTTAGTGCTGGGAATTATAACATCACCGTGATCGATGGCGACGCTTGCCCAACTACGATCGCTGCAGTCTTGAATGGCCCAACGCCTTTGGTTGGTTCAACGACCACAGTGACAAATGAGAATCTTGGTGGCGACGGTGCAATCAATATTTCTGTATCAGGGGGAACGCCAACATATACGTATTCTTGGACAGGTCCAAATGGTTTTACTGCGAACACACAAGATATTTCTGGATTGGAAAGTGGAACCTATTCCGTTTCAATTGTGGATGACAATGGATGTACAACAAACATTAATGGTATCGTCGTTAATTCTTCTTCCGCTGGACTGGATGAATTGAATGGCACTTCATTCGTCGTTTACCCAAATCCAACCACGGGAATGGTCAATGTGTCGTTGCTCAATCCTTCGGCGGGTGAAGTTTCAATCTACATCACAGATCTTGCAGGACGGATCATTTTTGAATCGAAAATGGATCAAGTAACTGAGAATATAGATCTCTCTGCCGCAGCAGACGGAACGTATTTGCTTCATTTAATTGAAGATCAAAATAAAACAACGCTTCCACTCGTAGTGAAGAAATAAGAACTAAAACCAATTCGAAGTCCCGACAGTCCTTGTGATTCGTCGGGACTTTTTTATTTAGAATGAATATAAATACCCTTTTTGTGGTATTGTCGAACCCGCGCTTAAGTCTTTACTTTGTTCCATACTTTTGAAATTAACAATTCACGAAAGAATGAGAGCAATTACACTAGGCGCAGTAGCCATATTTATAGGACTGGGATTTTCAAGTTGCAAAAAGGGATGTACGGATCCAACGGCAATCAACTATGACGAAAACGCGAAAAAGGACGACGGCACTTGCATCGAATCGCCAGCTTATACAGTGCCTACGACATATTCGTTTTTGAACACTAGCGGTCAATCGACTGTGGATTATTCAGGTCAAACCGATCGTTTGAATCAATTAAAAGAACTGGTGGTTCGTATGAAAACAGGGACAACAACCACCCTTTCGGCGCAAGATTTAAAGGACATGTTCTCCAATACTGGCGGAAATGGCAATGGTTTGTTCTCGTTTACTTCAACTAAACAACTCAGAGATAAATGCTTTGCATTGGACACCGCACTCTTTCATACATGGATGAACGAAATTGCGGTTGCAAGCGCAAGTCATGCAAATACAGCCTCCGATGGACAAGCCGGAACCTTGACGACAGGAACGAGCACGTATTTGTTTGATGCTAACGGAAGAGAACACGTTCAATTCATTGAAAAAGGGTTGATGGGAGCTGTTTTTATGTACCAAGCACTCAACATTTACTTTGGTGCTGGGAAAATGGACGTAGACAACACCACAGCTGTGGATCCAGCAAATGGTGATTACTACACGGCGATGGAGCACCATTTTGATGAAGCATTTGGCTATTTTGGTGTTGAACCTAATTTTCCAGCGGTCATTCCGACGAGCTTTTGGGGAAAATATTGCAATGCGCAAAATGCAACCTTGAATTCCAACAGTGATATGATGTCACATTTTCTCCTTGGTCGCGCCGCGATTTCTGGAAAGGTATTGGCCGATCGTGATCTGGCTATCGCAGCAATCCGAACCGAATGGGAAACCATTTCTGCTTATCAAGCCATGGAATATTTGGATGCTACCATTGCGAATTTTGGGACAGACGACGCGAAATTCCTTCATAACCTTTCTGAAGCGTATGCATTTGCGTGGAACTTACGCTATGCACCAGAAGCGACGCGAAGAATGAACCCAACGGAACACGCAGCACTCATGGCACAATTCCCAAGTAATTTCTGGTCAATTTCGATTGCTGACATCAATGCGATTAAAGCCACTATCAACGCAAAATACTAAACATGACTTTTCTGAAGCGTTTTCCAATTTTTATCTTGCTAGCAACCGTAACAATGGCGTCGAGCTGCAAGGATCCTCATCAAGTCACACCGTTTGATAAGGAAAGTTTATTGCTCAATTTTTCGGACAACTTGATTCAGCCTGCCTTGGCGTCCTTCCAAAGTTCCGTCAACCAATTGAATGCCGATTACCTGAGTTTTCAAGCGAATCCAACCAGCCAGAATTTGGAAACCGTGCGCACCTCTTGGAAAAATGCCTATTTGGCTTGGGAAACCGTAAAATGCTTCGACTTTGGTCCAATCAAAACATCAGGATTCAAAGCGGCGACGGGAACCTATCCCACGGACACGGCGAAAATTGAGTCCAATATTGCCGCGGGAACATACACCCTCGCTTCTGCTTCAAACATCGATGCCATTGGATTACACGCCTTGGATTTCTTTTTCTATCGGGAAAATGCCTTGAGTTATTTTACGGGAAATGCAGGATATTCCAACTACGCTGCCGCTGTTATCGCCAAGGTGAAATCAGAAACAGATGCTGTCGTGGTCGCTTGGGCGGCTTATGCACCAACGTTTAAGGCATCCACAGGCACGGAAACAACCTCCGGTTTTTCTGAATTGGTCAATGAATTCAACCGCGATTACGAAACCGCGAAAAACGCCAAATTAGGCGTTCCCATCGGAAGACAAAGCCTTGGAATTCAAATGCCGGAATACATTGAAGTGCGAAACAGTGGTTTTTCCCTTCAGCTGCTGCATCAGAACATGAAAATCTTGCAGCTCTATTACAATGGAAATGCTTCTGCGTCTGGAAACACCGGTGTGGGCTTTGATGATTATCTCATTCACTTAGAACGGGAATCACTGCACACAACAATCAATGCCAATTTTGATGAAATTCTTGCCAAAATCGAATCGTTTTCGGGTACGCTCGAAGAAGAAATGGCAACAAATCCGCAAGGACTAGATGAACTCTATAATTTAATACAAAGCCAAGTTATTTCGTTGAAAACCGATATGACATCCTCCTTTGGTGTGCTGATCACCTACCAAGATAACGACGGTGACTAGAAATTCTCTCCAAGCATATTTCGATCCTTTCAAGGAAATATCCATTGCTCCATTAATAGTGTTCCGCATTATTTTTGGAGCACTGATGTTTTTTGGCATTGCTCGTTTCATGTATCACGGATGGGTCGAACAACTCTACATAGAACCTACGTTTTTTTTCACCTACCTCGGCTTCGATTGGGTGAAACCGCTGGAAGGAAACGCAATGTATATTCCCTTCGTTCTCATGCTCACTGCCGCGCTTGGAATCATGTTAGGAGCATTTTATCGTTACTCTGCTTCCGTCTTTTTTCTTTGTTTTACCTACATCGAACTCCTTGATAAATCGAATTACCTCAATCACTATTACTTCGTAAGTCTAATTAGTTTTCTACTCATTTGGCTTCCAGCAAACAGACGCTTTTCTGTCGATATTCACCTTTTCCCAACCATAGCACGACAAACAATGTTTCAATGGCAAAGTGGAATTATTAAATTTCAACTAGCCGTTGTCTACATCTTCGCGGGCATTGCGAAGGTCAATTGGGACTGGTTGATGGACGCTCAACCACTCAAAATTTGGTTACAAGCCCATCACAATCTACCCATCGTTGGCGGACTCCTTCAAGAAGAATGGGTCGCCTATCTCTTTAGTTGGACGGGCTGTTTTTACGACCTTTTCATCGTCTTCTTCCTGTTGAGTAATCGGTTTAGACCCTTCGCCTATTTCTTTGTTATTTTCTTTCATCTTGTAACATGGTATCTTTTCCCGATAGGTGTTTTTCCTTGGGTCATGATATTTTCCACTCTGATTTTTTTCTCCATTTCGTTCCACGAACGCATCCTATATTGGTTAGAGCGTGGCAAACGACGATCGACGATTGATGCTCCTCTCGTCCAACCAAGAAAATTTGTACGCACCTTCTTATTGGTTTATGTAATGATTCAATTGCTCGTGCCTTTGCGCTCCATAATGTATCGTGGTGACCTGTTTTGGAACGAAGAGGGTTTTCGGTTTTCGTGGCGCGTCATGTTGATGCACAAAGAAGGACACGCAACATTTTACCTTTATGATCCCAAAACGAATCGTGAATTGGAAATTGACAATAGCGATTTTCTGTCGCCGACCCAAGAGGATCAAATGGCGACTCAACCCGACATGATCATTCAATATGCCAACCATCTAAAAGAACATTACGACGGTCGCGTGTTGGAGTTTGGCGATTACAAGTTCCCCATTTTCAATCCTGAAATTCATGCAGAAATTTATGTGAGTCTCAATGGAAGACCTTCTCAATTGTTCGTGTCCAAAAGGATTGACCTCACTTCGCAACCCTATAATTTGTGCCATCGAGAGTGGCTTGAGCCCTTCAAACAATGAACTATTTAATTTCTATAGCGTTTTTAATTTCGCTCCAATTAGCTTTTGGCCAATCGGTGAACGGAACAGTTATTGACGAAAATTCTATCGGAATCCCAGGAATAAAAGTAGAAAATGTGCGTAACGGGAAGCTTGCTCGATCGAATGAAAATGGACGTTTTAGCTTGGAGTTAGTGGTGAACGATACGCTGATTTTTACCGGATTCGAATTTGACACATTACGTGTTATATGCGATGGAAATGAACTGATCGTTCAACTTTCTACAAGGTATCAAGACCTTGAAGAAGCAAATGTAATCCGCAAGCAATTGGAAAATTTCGACGTTGGTTTTCTACCTCCTGTGCGTGGCGTTCAAATTTATACGGGTACAAATGCCGTCATTGAATTGTCTCAGCTCAACGGGGCTAAATCAGCAGCGAATCCGAGGGAAATTTTTGCGAAAGTACCTGGTTTGAATATTTGGGAAAGTGATGGCGCGGGCATTCAAGTGGGAATTGGTGGGCGCGGATTAAGTCCTAACCGCACAGCAAATTTCAATACGCGACAAAATGGCTACGACATCAGTGCCGACGCATTGGGCTACCCAGAAAGTTATTACACCCCACCATTTGAAGCCTTGAAATCCATCGAAATTATTCGGGGCTCAGCCTCACTTCAATTTGGTTCGCAATTCGGTGGACTCCTCAATTTCATCATCAAAGATCCGCCGACCAACACGCCGCTAGAATTTACCTCCAGAACAACAGGAGGAATGTATGGCTATCTCGGAACATTCAACCGTCTTGCAGGATCGAAAAACAGGATCTTTTATCAAGCCTATCATCAATTCAAACGGGGAAATGGATATCGAGCCAATTCCACATTTTTTCAGCATCAGGCTTTTGCTCAATTAGGTTATTATTTGGCCGACAACATCAAACTTCGTGTCGAATACACGCACATGAATTACCTAGCAAAACAAGCCGGCGGACTTTCTGACCTCCAATTTTTGGAAGACCCAACCCAAAGTTTACGCGATCGAAACTGGTTTAAGGTGGATTGGAACATGCTAGCCGTTCATTATGATCATGAAATTTCCAGAAAATCACATTTCAACGTCCGTGCTTTTGGGATGATTTCAAGCCGCCAAACCTTGGGGTATTTAGGAAAAATTACGCAGCAAGATCCTGGCGGGGCTCGGGAAATGCTTTCAGGCGATTTTATGAATGGTGGAATCGAAGCCCGATTTCTTCATCGCTACGATGTGAAACGTGCCGAGGAGAAAAAAGCAATTCGAGGAGCGTTTTTGGTGGGAGCCCGCTATTATCGAGGCACCACAACTGCCGATCAGGGGACAGCAACAACCGGGGATGATCCCAATTTCGCGTATAAAAATCCAACAGATTTGGAAGGATCTTCCTTCATTTATCCCTCCGAAAATATAGCCGGATTTGCGGAGAACATTCTTTTTTTAGGAGAACGCGTTACGGTCAATTTTGGGTGTCGCATGGAATCCATTCGAAGTGCATCCGAAGGATTTTACAAACGCTATTCTGTGCATCCCGTGAACTTCGATACCCTAGCGATTTACACGATTTATGACCAAAATTCTGTTGAGCGATTTGTTCCACTTTTTGGGGCTGGCACTTCGCTTCGGGTCAACAAACGATCCAATTTGTATGCAAATTTCACACAAAATTACCGTGCCATCAACTTTACGGATATTCGGATCAACAACCCAAATATCCTCATTGACAGTGCTATTCGAGATGAATATGGGCATACACTTGAGCTAGGGTTTCGTGGTGTTCAGAAAGATTTTTGGATCTATGACGTCGCGGCTTTCTATGTTTTTTATGGCGATAAAATTGGATTGGCTCCCAAGAGTGGGACAAGCGTCAAGGAACGAACGAATATTGGAGACGCGCGGAATGTGGGCCTAGAACTGTTTTCAGAGATTGATATTATCAAAGCCCTACGAGATTCTTCCGAGCATGCGTTCAGTGTATTCGTAAATGCTGCGTACATTGATGCGCGTTATCAAACGTCCAAAGAGCCAAATTTCATTGGCAAAGAGGTTGAGTATGTGAGCAAGTTTATCCTAAAATCTGGTGTGAAATACGGATTTGGAGGATGGAGTATACAAGTGCAAGGTTCCTATAATTCTGCTCAGTTTGCGGATGCATCAAATTCGGTAATTCCATCTGGCGACGCTGTTATTGGCTTGATTCCATCTTACCTAGTCTTCGATTTTTCTGCTCGCTACACTGTTTCACAATGGTTACAATTGGAGGGTGGCATAAACAATTTTACCAATCAATCCTATTTCACACGCAGAGCAGCTGCTTATCCAGGGCCAGGCATTTTACCTTCAGATGGAATTAGCGCTTATCTTACCCTTCAGTTTAAGTTCAGCGCAAAATAGACTCACCAAACAAGCTGGAGTGCATTTGGCACGACCTCAACTTCAATCGACGAACGACCCGCAATTTCACCATCCGTTTCAACACACAAATCTTTATCACTTGTTTTGACTGTGACTTTCTTAAAGTTTCGCTGAATCATTTCAGGATGCGTAATTTTTTTCCCCGATTTCAAGCTCCCAAGCTTCCTTCCATATTCTGCGAGGCTCACATTTCCGATTATGGTGATTACCAATTCACCACTATCCAAACGAGCCTCAGGCGCAATGCACAAACCATGACCAAAAGTTGTCCCGTTGCTAAATACAATCATCAATGATTTACCCTCAAAGTGAAAATCGCCATCTCGCACCTCAAGATTGGGCTTGCGATAGGTAAAAAATGAGCGTAGGATTGCAAGATTGTAAGATAGTTTGCCCCCAATTCCAGAACTACGCTGTCGGTTCATCGTTTCAATCACCCTCGCGCCAAAACCGATATCAGCAACATTTAAAAAATAGCGGCTTTCGCGCTTAAAATGGATTCTCCCAATATCAATTGTTCGATGCTTCTTATCAACAATAGCAGACACAAAGCCATGCGCGGAAAATGGTGGAAGATTGCGGACAAAATCGTTTCCAGTTCCGTTCGGAATAACGCCAAAAACAACATCTGCATTCGGCTCAAGCATGATTCCATTGATCACCTCATTGCAGGTTCCGTCACCACCCACGGCAATAATATAGTCCGAATTTGAGACCGCGAGACGAGCCAACTCACTAGCATCACCTGGGCCTTTGGTCAGTTTTTGTTTAACCAGCAACATTGGGTCCATCTCCATTAAAGCAATTGCCTCAATCGTTTCCTTCGATAGCTTTCGATGCCCGTGGATAATAAGTGTAATGTGTTTTTTCATAAGTTGGACTACCAAGATGACAAAAAAATACTGAATCCACACAAACTAAAGTACACTATCTTTGAAATTGAAATAAAACACGTATGAAACACATTCTTTTAGTAATTGTAATGGGCATTGCATCACTCGGAATCGCTCAGGATCGGCAAGAGAAATACAAATTTTCATCCAATTCACCAGACTGGATTCAGTACATGTATTCAGATTCAATGAATTTGTTTGAACTTCGAACCAAATACGATGCCTACTTCGCTACACATGAGTTGGTGAAATCACAGCATACCCAGTACTTTAAGCGCTTGATGAAGGAATACTGGACGCACGTGGATACGGCCGGAAATATCGTGGAACGCCTTAACCATGAGTTGCCGAGCTACATGAAAAGTCCGACTTCACCATGGCAAGAAGTAGGTCCATGGGATTATGACCACGAACAAGCGATGGAGTTTGAAGTGCAAAGTCCCGGTTCGACGCACGTCTATACGGTTGAACAATCACCGATTGACCCGAATTTAGTCTACGCAGGGACTGCTACTGCGGGCTTGTGGAAGTCAACCGACAAAGGTTTGAATTGGACCTTGGTAACGCGGACATTGAATGTTACGAGCGTATATGCAATTGCACTCGATCCAAGCAATCAAAACATCGTTTACTTTGGAGAGGGAAATGGTAAAATTTGGAGGTCATTGGACGCAGGAGCATCATGGTCGATAACGGGAGACGCGAATTTTCAAGGAATGAATACGTGGACGCGTGACCTTCAATTTATCGGGACAAACACACTTTTGGCCGCAACCGACGATGGACTCTTCCGGAGCACAGATGCTGGTGCCAATTGGACAAATGTGCAGGCGGGTGAACACATGGAAATTGAACGTCAACCTGGATCAACAACAGTTTTGTATACCGTGAAATTATCCGGTTCAAAAACCGAATTTTACAAATCAATCGACAATGGTTTGTCTTGGGTTCTGAAGCCAACAGGTTGGCCAAGCCCAGCGCTTGGAGATGAACAAAAGCGTTGCGAAATTTCCGTTTCCGCTGCAAACCCCAATTTAATTTACATTCTCGCATCGGGTGATGTAGGTGCTGATGGTGGTCTCTATGGAATCTATAAAAGTTACGATGCTGGTGAGTCGTTTAGCTTTGAATGCTGCGATGGTTCACCAGGTGGAGCACCAACAGTGACAAATCCAAACATTCTAGGTTGGTCGGAAGATGGAACAGGAGATGGTGGACAATATTATTACGACCTTGCTATGGCCGCTTCGCCTACAGACCCAAATCGCGTGTTTAGCGCAGGAATCAATGTTTGGAGATCAATTAATGGTGGTGCAGATTGGACCATCAATGGTCACTGGGTAACGTGGGTGCAAGGTGGAGCATTGAAACATAGATACAGTCATGCCGATGTACACGACATCAAATTTTTTACAAATGGTGGAAATGTGGATATGTGGGTTGCCTCAGATGGTGGCTTGTATTATTCATCAAGCCAAGGTGATACGCTCGAACCAAGAATGCATGGAATTCATGGAACAGACTTTTGGGGATTCGGTGCTGGCTTCAAAGACGGTTATGTCATGGTTGGTGGAACTTACCACAATGGAACCTTGATCCGCTACAAAGACATCTACAAAGGAGGTCTCGCAAATCCAAACGAAGGTGGGTGGCTTGCTGAACGTGGCGGAGACAACTACCGAGGTTTTGTAAATTATGGGGATAATCTTGTCGGTTACGATGACGGTGGTTCATTTGAATTTTCGACAGTGCGCGAAGAACGAAAAACAGGAAGATCGTTTCAATCGGATAAAAAATGTAATACTTCCTATGTGTCCGGTGAATATGGAACCTATGGCTTCGATCCAAATTGCTACAACACCTTCTACTCGCCAGTTGGCACAACGCTGTGGAAAACGACGAATGGTGGAGTTTCGTTCGATAGCATCACAGATTTAGGGGGAGTTGAATTGATTCAAGTGAAGGTGGCTTGGAGTGATCCGAACGTTATGTATCTCACACACAAAATGGGTTCTGGAAATTATCAAATGAGAAAATCAACAGATGCAGGAGCGACTTGGACGATATGCACTCCACCATCTTCAGTGACAAACAATAATTCAAACCGCGCAAAATACATTGAGGTTGATGACCAAGATCCGAATAAAGTATGGTGCATCTTGATGGGTGGTCAAAACGGAAACAAGGTGTTTCAATCGAATGATGGAGGTGCAAATTGGATCAATATTACAGGCAATGCACTGATGGGCGAAGACATGCGCTCCATTTCTCATCACTATGGAACAGATGATGGTCTGTATGTGGGAACTACAAAGCGCATGTACTACCGAAACGCTTCCATGAGCGACTGGGCACTTTTCAATAACAACTTGCCTGCATCAGTCAATTGTCAGTTTCTCGAACCGTATTATGGCGAAGGAAAAATAAGAATGGCAAGTCAACGAGGAGTGTACGAATGTGAATTTTATGAAGATGCTCCACCCGTTGCGCAGTTTGCAGCAGAACGCACGGCCCTGAATTTGGCTTCGGATTGTGCCGGTGATACCATTCAATTTGTGGATCACAGTACCGTTCGCCATGCGTCAGGAACATGGCAATGGTTTTTTGAAGGTGGAATCCCAGCTACGTCATCACTAGAAAATCCGAAAGTTGTTTATGACGCTCCCGGACTTTATAATGTAAAATTAATCGTTTCAGATGCTTATGGTTCAGATACTGTTGAAAGAGCTGACTTTATTGAAATCACTGAATCGTTTGACTTCGAAGAAATCACAGAGAATTTTAATGGATCTACTTTTCCTCCGGTGGGTTGGAAACTGATTGATTCGGAAGGTCAATCGTGGGAACAGGATGGACCGCCAGATGACCCTACAAATAAAGTCGCGCAGTATCCGAATTATTGGGTGGATGCAACAGATGAACAGCACTTACTGGTAATGCCAGCGGTGAATTTCACAAATGTCATTTCGATGAGTTTAACGTGGGATTACACCTATAATGACAACAATTCCTACAATGATTCTTTGGCGATTGTATACCGAACGGCGGCAACGACCGATTGGCAAACTGTTTGGGTCAAAGGTGGAAGCGATTTGGAAGTTGCAGGAACGCAAACATGGTTTTGGGATGCTGCAAATCCAGTCATTGTTTGGGGAAATGATTATGTAGACTTCTCATTTTTGGCGGGTGAATCCTGCGTGGAGATTGCGTTCGACAATCGAGGATATTATGGTAATCACCTTTGGATCGACAATGTGAATTTATTTGGAACCTTCGACGATTCTGGAGTTGAGGAATTGGCCTTGGATGTGAGTGTTTCTCCGAACCCATCGCAAGGTGAGTTTACGGTGGTTTCGACCCAAAATTTGCTGCGGTTCACAGTACTCGATGTAGCGGGTAGAGTCATTGAAAGCAAGGCGAATCTGAATACAAAGCACCTTAAAATTGATGTATCAAATCAACCGGCGGGAATTTATTTGCTGGAATTAGAAGGAAATTCAGGCAAGCGCGTTGTCCGTTTGGTAAAAGAATAAAGTGGCATAGATCAGATTGGAAGATTGCTGCTCGATGCAGAAATCGTTCAAATTAAGATGATCTAGCGAGCAATGCGTTGAACTAAAAAAGCGGCACCCTATTTATAGTGTGCCGCTTGCATTTTACGATATGCAGTTAATCGTGCTCAACCATCAGTTCAACCTCTCCTGATGTTGTGAGAGCTTCTTTAATCAATTTTTCCAATTCTTCCATGAGCTCGGGATTATCTTTGATAATGGCTTTTACCGAGTCGCGACCTTGTCCAAGGCGCGTTTCACCATACGAGAACCAAGAACCACTTTTCTTAATGATATTCAAATCAACTCCTAGGTCGATAATTTCTCCAACTTTGGAAATCCCTTGACCATACATGATGTCAAATTCAGCTTTTCGGAAAGGCGGCGCGACTTTGTTTTTCACCACTTTCACTTTTGTGCGGTTTCCAATGATTTCTTCACCCTCTTTGAGTTGAGCGGATCGACGAATGTCAATACGAACCGATGCGTAAAATTTCAATGCATTTCCTCCAGTTGTTGTTTCTGGATTTCCGAACATCACCCCAATTTTGTCGCGAAGTTGATTGATGAAAATGCAGCAGCAATTTGCTTTGCTAATGGATCCCGTCAATTTACGGAGTGCCTTTGACATCAGGCGCGCCTGCAAGCCCATTTGTGAATCGCCCATCTCCCCTTCGATTTCGGCTTTTGGCGTCAAGGCCGCAACAGAATCGATAACCAACAAATCCACTGCGCCGGAGCGAATAAGGTTGTCGGCAATTTCCAATGCTTGCTCACCATTGTCGGGTTGTGAAATCAATAGGTTGTCGATGTCTACCCCCAATTTCTTCGCGTAAAACTGATCGAAGGCGTGCTCAGCATCAACAATTGCAGCTATTCCGCCTTGTTTTTGAACTTCGGCAATCGCATGAATGGCAAGCGTCGTTTTTCCAGATGATTCCGGACCATAGATTTCAACAACACGACCTTTGGGAAATCCACCCACACCCAAAGCAAGATCAAGGGTCAACGATCCAGTTGGAATCACATCTATTTCTACAGCTGGTGCATCGCCCAAGCGCATCACGGAACCTTTGCCGTATGTTTTATCGAGCTTATCCATCGTAAGCTGAAGTGCTTTTAATTTTTCTGATTTTTCTGAGGTTACTTCTTTTGCTGACATATCGTATTTGTTTAAAGTTTATGTGCCGTAAAACACAATGGTTGAATTATATTGATGATACAAACGTACCGACGTTGATCGTAAACTATTTACGATGTATGATTATTTTCGAAAATTTCAAGAATTTCTTGGCTGTGGTCTTTTGTATTCGGTTTTTCAATGATACCTATTATAGTATGTGATGCATCCAACACAAAGGTTGTGCGATGGATGCCGTCAAACACACGCCCCATAAATTTTTTCTCGCCCCAAACACCGTAACGTTCAATCAAGACGCGATCCACATCTGCAATCAATGGAAAGGGAAGATCAAATTTCTTGATGAATTTCTGATGCGCTTTTTCATCATCGGCGCTAACACCTATTATATGTATCCCTTTTTCCTGAAGGACGGAATAATTATCACGCAGGTTACATGCCTGAACAGTACACCCTGGTGTGTTGTCTTTCGGATAAAAATAAATAACCACAGGTTGATCCTTAAAATCCTCCAACGAAATCCAATTTCCCTGCTGATCCTTTGAAACAAATCCGGGTGCTGATTGACCAATTTTTAAGTGCTGCATGTTTAATGTATTGACGATTAATTAATCAAATATAGTGATTATATATTAATCAACAAGAAATGATTGATGAGAAATACTTTTTTTTAACATATGGTTCAAAATCTGTTAAATCGACGAGCTCCTTTGCACATAACCGATTTTGTCATACCTTTGTGCTAATAAAAAAAGAACTTATGAAAAAAATACTACTATCGTTAGTTGCTATTTGCGGTGGTGTTGCAGCTTGGGGGCAGTGTCTTCCAACCTTCAATAGCCAATGTACTTCGGGTGACTACATTAATAGTGTTACTTTTAACACTATTAGTAACCTAAACACGGGATGTACAAGTCCAAGTGCGAATAATTATCAAAATTATACGGCAATTTCAACGAGCGTTCAACAGAACACATCGTACACAATTTCGGTGGCTCCTGGTCCAACTTGGGGACAGTATTTCGTTGCGTACATCGATTTCAACAATGATAACGATTTTGTGGATGCGGGTGAGTACTTCAACATTGGTTATGCCGCAGGTGGTGCAACAATCAGTGCTCCAATCTTGATTCCAAACGGAATTCCTGGTGGTTCTGTCAAAATGCGTGTTTTGTGTCGTTACAGTACTGGTGTACTTACAGCAGCTGACGCGTGTGCTACAGGTTTGAGCTTTGGAGAGTGTGAGGATTACACATTGAACATCTCTTCTCCTTTGGCAGACGACGCAGGAATCGCTTCATTCGTGACACCTTCATTGCCAACATGTAACTTTGCGGATTCTGTGCGTGTTCAATTGTACAACTACGGTACTGCTCCATTGACATCAGCAACGATCAACTGGTTGGTGAACGTGACTCCACAAACACCTTTCAACTGGACGGGGAATCTTGCTCCTTTTACGAGTGTAACGGTAAACCTTGGTTTAACTCCCTTGGCTTCTGGAAACAGCCTAACAGCTTACACAACTAATCCAAACGGAGTAGCTGAAGATCCTGCTGGTGGGTGGAATGACTTCGCAACTATCGCAAGTCTCGAAGCTGGTTTGAGTGGTATCAAAACAATTGGTGGTGCAACTCCAGATTTTGCTACGTTTGCTGATGCGGTTACAGCTATGAATACATTTGGTTTGTGTGGCTCAGTGATCTTCGACGTTCGCGATGGGGTTTACAATGAGCAAATTAACCTTTCATCTTTAAATATCGCGACGGATGCAACGAACAACGTTACGTTCCGTTCAGAAAGTGGTGATGCTTCTTTGGTAACATTGAGCTATGCTTCAACTTCTGCTCTCGACAACTTCGTGGTTAAATTGGACGGGATTGATTACGTGACATTCGAAGACTTGACCCTAGAAAACACTGGTGCTTCGTTTGCAAACACGCTTCAAGTGCTTGGCGGTGCTGAGTACAACACATTCGAGCGTTGTCACCTTCGCACGGTTGCAGTGAATTCAACATCTACAAACAGTGCGGTTATCTTCTCAAATGGAGGTTCAGACAATTACAATTCATTCATCGACAACACAATCGAAGGAGGTTCTTACGGAGCTTACTGGTATGGCGTTGGAATTACAACTCTTGAGGTAGGTACGGTATTCGAAGGAAACAACTTTGTAGATAACTATTTCTATGGATTGCGTATTGATAACCAAAATGCACCAATGATCGTTGATAACACGATATCTGGAGTTTCTACATTTACAGGAACGCGTTACGGAATGTACTTGAATTACTGTGACAATGATTACGTAGTCGAGAACAATACAATTGTTGGTGAAGGTACAACAGGCTGGACCTATGGTTTGTATTTATTGAACTGTGATGCAACTCCGAGTGCACACTCTTCCGTTGCAAACAACATGATTCAAGTGGGTGTTGACGGAAGTACATCAACATTCTATGGACTCTATATGTCGGCAAGCGGATTTACAGATCTTTACCACAACAGCGTACTCGTTTCTGCGGGTGGTGCATTGTCTCGTGCGTACTTCGGAACAGGTGGCGGAGCGAACTACTTGATGAACAACATGTTCGTAAACTATACTGCTGGATTTGGAATGTACTTGGCAAGTAACTACACAGTGGTTGAGTCTGATTACAACGTAATTCACTCTCCAGGTGGAATCAGTGGATACTACAACGGTGCAAACCAAGTAACGTTCGCAGATTTCCAAACAGCTTCTGGTGGTGACGTGAATAGCGTTGACTTAGATCCAGTATTCCACTCATCTTATGATTTACACGTTTGTAACGATCTTGTAAAAGGTCTTGGAACGCCTTTGGCTTCTGTGACAATGGATTTTGACGGTCAACCAAGAAGTGCTTCTGCTCCAGATATGGGTGCTGACGAATTCTCAGCGTTGTCTACTGATTTCCTTGGTTCTGACGTAACATTGTGTGCAGGTGAATCAATCACTTTGAATGCAGGTTCTCCTTCGGATGTAATTTTATGGTCAACAGGTGACACAACAATGTCACTCACAGTTTCAACGCCAGGCACATATTCTGTTGATATCACCGGCGCTTGTGGAACTGGAGCAGATACAATGGTAGTAACTGCTTCTGCAATTGCTTATACTAATTTCTTAGTTGCTAACGAACTTGAGTTCTGTGCTGGAGACGACGTATTGTTGTACTCTAACGCAATGTATGACACGTATTCATGGACTGGTGGATCAACAAATGATTCGTTGACAGTTACAGCAGGTGGAACATATACCTTGAACGTTACAGACGCATGTGGTTCTGGAACTCAATCGGTGACGGTTGTTGAGAATGATGTGCCAACAGCGTCGTTTACATCGTCTATGTCTTATTTGACTGGTATTTTCACAAATACATCAACAACTTCAGGTACAACAACTTATGCTTGGACATTTGGTGACGGTGGAACATCAACTGATGAGAACCCAGCTCACGTGTATGCTGCGACTGGTACATACACAGTAACATTAACTGTAACAAACGAATGTGGTTCTGAAACGTTCACAGGAGCAGTTTCTACAACGGTAGGTTTGGATGAATTGGCTGGATTGGGATCAATTTCGGTATATCCTAACCCTTCAAACGGTTTGTTCACAATGGATGTAAACTTGAACCAATCAATGAAACTTGACATCGTTGTAGTTAACGTGTTGGGTGAAACTGTTGCGGTAAAAGAAATCAATGCCTTGAACGGTGTTAGCTCGGAAGTAATTGATCTTTCAACTGATGCTCCTGGTGTTTACTTCTTGAAAATTATGTCTGAAAACGTTGCAATCTCGACGCAAGTCTTGGTTAAAAAATAAACAGATTTATTCGTTGAAAGTCCTGCTTCGGTCTCCGAGGCAGGACTTTTTGTTTTATAAAATTTTACCTTTGTCACCAAATTACAAGCAATGAACGTATTCAAATTTGGAGGTGCATCCGTGAAGGATGCAGAAGCTGTAAAAAATGTACTGAGCATCCTTCGGCTCTTCCATGATAAAAAGCTCGCAATTGTGATCTCGGCAATGGGAAAAACAACCAATGCCTTAGAAGATATTGTGACTGCTCTTTGGAAACGAGATGAGTCGACATTTAAGCAATTGGTAGCAGAAAGTAATGATTTCCACCTCGGCATCATGGATGGTCTGTTTGAAAACCGAGACGCGCAAATCTATACCGTCATTCAAAACGAATTCAGCAAGCTTATAGCGAAATTCAATGACCCAATTCCGGATAATTTTGACTTCGAATACGATCAAATTGTTTCCCTCGGCGAGGTCATTTCCACCAAAATTGTAGCTGCTTACATTGCACAAGAAGGGATTCCAAGCCAATGGATGGACGCCCGGAAATTGATCCGTACCAATCGCAAATACCGCGAGGCCGAAGTGAATTGGGAACGCACGCTCTCGAATTTTCAAGAGAAATTTATACCCGAGTTTGACGCATTTGATGTGCTCATCACCCAAGGATTTGTAGGGCATACATCAGAAGGGTTTACCACCACTTTGGGACGGGAAGGATCTGACTTTACCGCTGGAATTATCGCCTATTGTTGCGATGCCGAAAATGTGACTATTTGGAAAGATGTACCTGGAATGCTGAATGCGGACCCGAAATGGTTTGACAATACCGTGAAATTGGATCAAATTTCGTTCAAAGAAGCCATCGAGCTTTCCTATTATGGAGCTTCTGTCATACATCCCAAAACCATCAAGCCGCTTCAAAATAAGAAAATTCCTTTGCTCGTAAAATCCTTTGTGCATCCCGAAGCAGATGGAACTATTATCCAAGAATCCACGTCCAAAGATCACTTGGTACCGTCGTTTATTTTCAAAATGAACCAAACCCTGTTTTCCTTTACACCGAAAGATTTCTCCTTCATTGTTGAGAAAAACCTAAGCGATATCTTTAACCGCTTGGCTCAAGCAAATGCCAAAATCAATCTCATGCAGAACTCCGCATTGGATTTTTCAATCCTTGTGGATGGAGAAAAAGTGTCGGCGGAACGAATTTTAGAACTTTTTTCAGACACCTACCATGTGAAGTTCAACGAAGGCTTAGAATTGGTGACCATTCGTCATTACGATCAAGCTACGATCGACCGTGTGACCGTTGACAAGCAAATTCTGTTGCAGCAAAAATCCCGTGAAACGGCTCGATTGGTCGTTCGAGAAAATTAATGCGAAATACCCGAAATACGTGAGTGCTTGCGTGCAAACAAGTCCTATTTTTGTAGACCGTGGAAAAATCGTTGGAATCAATAGCAAACGGAACAACCGTTTATGTAAAACGCGTCAAAGCATCCGCTCTTCGAGTAAAACTCCTCGAGATGGGTTTTAGTGAAGGCAAGGAATTGCGCGTGCTTTTTCGTGCGCCATTTGGCGATCCAATTGCAGTGGATATCGGCGGTTACGTTCTTTCACTGCGTAAAGATGAAGCCGCGTGCATTGATGTTGTTAGTTCATTAAGCGAAATCGAATGAAAGTAGCACTCCTAGGAAATCCGAACACGGGAAAAAGTTCCGTATTCAACCTCTTGACAGGATTGAGACAGAAGGTTGGCAATTTCGCCGGCGTTACAGTGGATCGCAAGTCTGGAACATTTTCAATCGATGAGCAACGCGTGACATTGATCGATTTCCCTGGAACATATAGTATTTATCCGCGATCCAAGGACGAGCATGTGGTATATGATTGTCTCTCGAATACAGAGAATGCCGATCATCCAGATGTGGTTGCAGTAGTGCTGGACGCTGCAAACTTGGAACGAAACCTCCTTTTTTGCTCGCAAGTATACGATTTGCAACTGCCAATGGTGATGATTCTCAACATGACAGATATTGCACAGCGGAAGGAAATCCAATTCGATTTGGATAAATTGCAATCCTATTTTCCAGAAGCAACAATCGTGGAGTCCAATGCGCGGATTAAAGCTGGGAAAGAACGGATTGAGCACGCGCTCTTTTCGGCAACGGCGAGAAGTGGACATTCATTTCTAGAAAGCGCTCAACTTTTGTCACGTGAAGATCTCGCAGGACAAGAGCATGAAACAGAAATTCGATTCAAAAAAATCGGGAAAATTCTTGCAGAAATTCGAATCAAACGCGAACGCGTAAAATCGAAATCCGAGCGCATTGATGCGATTTTGGTGAATCCCATTTTTGGGTACGCCATTTTCGCGGCTGTGTTGTTGATCATTTTTCAGTTTATTTATGCGTTCTCCACTAT
>JBFYPU010000049.1:0-2980 GCA_041303175.1 Crocinitomicaceae bacterium
AGTAGGTGGAATAGGCGGTAGTGGCGGTGCTTCATCTCCAGTTTATGGCACGGCATCAGGACGTGATATTGCCTTAGGTTCCGGCGGAGCAGGCAGTGGAGGCGGTGGTCGTTCATACTATTTGGGAACAAACGGTGCGAACGGTGGTGCTGGAGGCGGAATGGTTTTCCTCCGTGCCGATAATTCACTTTCTTTAACGGGTTTGATTACAGTTGCTGGAAATAATGGTGCTGCTGGCGGAAACGGAGGTAGTGGCGATGCGACTGCAGATTGTTGCTCTGATGCATGCAATGGTTGCGATGAACGCACATTTTCTGCGGGAGCGGGAGCGGGAGCGGGAGCAGGAGGTGGATCTGGAGGCGGAATCTTCTTGGAAGGATTTGGAGCGGTTGATATTTCAGGAACCTTAAACGCTAATGGCGGTGATGGTGGTGCTGGTGGATCAAACGGAGATGGAATCTTTTGCGATTACAGTGATTTCTTTTGTGGTGATCAATCCATATCAACAGGCGGAGGAAATGATGGCGAATTAGGCGGAGCAGGAAGTGGCGGACGCATTAAAATTTATGTTGCGGATTGTGCATTGGCAAACGTGAACCCAATCATTCAAGTCAACGGTGGATCAGGATTCGCTGCTGCTGGTGATGGAACTTACGAAGAAGTGTGCGGCTATATCGGCTTAAACGAAGGCGAACTTTCACTTGGCTGGTCTGTTTATCCAAATCCAGTGAATGATGTTCTGTCTATTTCGATCCACTCTGGATTTGATTTCTCAACGGAAGGAAAAATTGAACTCTTCAACTCACTAGGGCAAATTGTACTCTCACAACCTGAAATTTCACAGGAAATGACATTGTCTACCGGTGATTTGAAACAAGGAATGTACACGGTGCGCTTTACCACGCAATCAGGAACTGAAATCAAGAAAGTGATCAAGCAATGAACTATTTTTCGCTACTACTAATCCTACTGCCATTTTTGTCAGATGCACAAACGAGTATCACTCCGCTCGATTGTGTGCCACCGTTCTACCACAATGTCGCTTCTGGTGATCCATTAAGTGACCGCGTAATTATCTGGACACGCGTAACGCCAACCGATTTCACCTCGCCTGTAACGGTGGATTATCGGGTTGCAACAGACACGGGCATGGTGAATGTTGTCACGCAGGGAACCGTTGTCACCGATGCAGCCGTAGACTTTACAGTAAAGGTTGACGCCAGCGGTTTACAGCCGAATACCATCTATTATTATGAGTTCAAAGCACTCGGAAATTTTAGTCCACGCGGACGAACGAAAACTGCTCCACTTGAAGTGACGGCAACCGATAGTTTGCGCTTTGCCGTGGTGTCCTGTGCGAATTTGGAAGCTGGATTTTTCAATGCTTACGAAGTAATTTCTCAGCGAAATGACGTTGAAGCCATTTTGATGTTGGGTGATTATATTTATGAATACGAAGAAGGTGGATATGCCCCAAATGCAAATGTCGATCGCGTATTTGATCCAACGCATGAAATTTTGACCCTCGATGATTATCGCTTGCGATATTCCGTTTATCACATGGACCAATCCCTTCAAAAGTTGCATCAAAATTTTCCGTGGATTTGTGTTTGGGATGATCACGAATCAGCGAATGACTCCTATGAATTCGGAGCTGAAAATCACAATGCTGGCGAAGGTCAATGGGCGAATCGAAAGGCTGCGGCGCAAACAGCGTTTTTTGAATGGCTACCAATTCGACCCAAAGCCCCGTCTAATTTCGAGATATTCAGAAAATTCAATTATGGAAATCTGTTGGATTTATTCATGGTGGACACACGTCTCCACGGACGCGATGAACAAGGCGTAAATCAGAATGATCCGAACCGTACCATGCTCGGCGACGATCAATACGATTGGTTAGAGAATGAACTTCAAGCAAGTGCAGCGCAGTGGAAAGTGCTTGGAAATCAAGTGATGTTTGCTCCAGTAGAAATTTTCGGGACACCGATTAACGCAGATGCTTGGGATGGTTATCCGGCTGAACGTCAGAAATTAATGGACTTTATCGTGATCAATAACATCGAGAATTTTACGGTTTTGACTGGAGATATTCACACGAGTTGGGCATTGAACGTGGAGAATGGCGCTGCAAATGTCGGCGTGGAGTTTGTGACTCCAAGTATTACATCTCCAGGAAGTCCAATCAATGCAGGTGGTATTTTGCAGTTTGAAAACCCACACATCAAGTATGTCGAATTAACCAAGCACGGGTTTGTTGTGTTGGATGTCAATACGCAGCGAATTCAAGCGGATTGGTACTATATCAATACGAAGGACGCGATAGATGCAAGCTACAACTGGGCAAAATCGATGTATTCAACTAGTGGAAATATGCAATTGCAGAACAACCTCACGGCGTCTACAGCTTCACCATCCTATGATATCGATTTGGCTCCACAATGTCCGCGATCAACGGTAGGAATTACAGAACATGCCTTGGATTTAATTGGAATTTATCCAAATCCAGTTTCTGAATTATTGACAGTTCATTTTGCAGGAACAAATGATCATTCGCATACGATTGAGATAAGTGATCTGAACGGGAAAATAGTGCTTCGTGAAAAAACGGAGATTCTACCAATGAACTCGACCATCAAATTGGTAGATGTATCGACATTGGATGTTGGAATTTATTTCATTAAGATTCGAGATAAAAAAGGCAATGAAACCGCGACGAAGTTCATCAAGAAATAAGTGATTTCGATTATTCGAAGTTTAAAGTCACATCATCGACGTACAATGGATGTTTCGCCTTAGCCGCGTCCCAAAAGAAAATCGAAATTTCTGCATCGGTAGCGTGAGGGGCTAAGTCAAATGATAATTCGAGCAAATCCCAGTTGACTCGTTTGCGTTTAAGGGTACCAAGTCGAATCGATTGGGATGTTCTAATTCCACCTGTATTGACGTCACAAACAAGGTTGAAATTCTCAGTGTTTTC
>JBFYPU010000050.1:0-2891 GCA_041303175.1 Crocinitomicaceae bacterium
TTTCCAGAAAGCATCTGCTTCATCAAGGTCAAGATCCTGCGCATGCACTGTTGATGATACCGAAAATGAGGCTAGCAATAGGAGTAAAAATGATTTCATAATTAGATGTATTTTTATGCAAGATAATATTTTTATTCGTTGACAATAATGATGCCCAATTTTCAATCCATGATGCATCCACAATTAAGTGACACCCTTTTAATGATCCGCCCCACTCGCTTTGGGTTCAACGAAGAGGCTTTCCAAACAAATTCGTTTCAAGTGAGGCCAAACCTGCTTGAAACGGAATCAATACAATCCAAAGCTTTGATGGAGTTTGATCAATTTGTGAAACAGTTAAGAAGAGTTGGAATAAAGGTAATCGTTCATGAAGATGATCCACTGGACTCCTCGGCTGATTCCATTTTTCCAAATAACTGGATTTCTACCCACACCAATGGTTACTTGGTAACGTATCCGATGGCTGTGAGCAACCGCAGACGTGAACGAAAACAGGAAATTATCGATGCCCTCATGAGCCAATATGGCTATAAGTGGCTTGATCTCAGTCCGTGGGAAAATGAAGCAGAACCGCGCTATTTGGAAGGTACGGGCAGCATGATATTTGATCGTGAGCACCGAATTTGTTATGCAGCACTTTCTCCTCGAACGTCTTTGAAGGCGCTCACAGAATTCACTTCCCGCTTTCGATATGAACTCGTGACCTTTGAAGCATTCGGAAAAACGGGTGAGCCGATCTATCACACAAATGTGATGTTAACCATTGGTGAAACCTTTGCCGTAGTTGGTCTAGACACCATTGCACTAGTAGATCGTGAACGATTGATTCATAAAATAGAATCGACGGGTAAGGAAGTCATTGCATTCTCAAATGAACAAATTTATGAGTATTTCGCTGGAAATATGCTCCAAGTAAAGAGTGATGAAGGTGAGCGAATTTTGGTGTTATCCAATCGTGCATTTCAAGTGCTAACGACAGGACAATTGGAACAATTGAGCTATCACAATGAACTGCTCTTGCCAATTGATATACGAACAATTGAGAATGTTGGAGGCGGGAGTGTTCGTTGCATGATGGCTGAAGTGTTTATTCCAAAAACACCGACCGTCTGACCCGTGTGATTTGGAGCGGATCGCCCTTTCGTGCTATCTAATGGCGAAATGTGGTGGGCTAATCTGCGAAATGTATGGGAATAATACTTCGCGTTCGAACTGCAGCAGTGCCTTTCATCGCGGGGTTCCAGTTGGGCATGCGCTCAACTATTCGAAGTGCCTCTTTATCAAGAACATCGTTTATCCCCAAAGCTATTTGCGCTTGTGAAATTGAACCATCCCTTTCAATGATTGCTTCAACGAATACGGTTCCTTTGACGGCAATTTCTCGATAATTCTCCGGGTAACGCATTTCCCCTTCAATGAACTGCTTCATCTCCTCCTCTCCACCAATAAATGAAGGTTCAACATCAGGAAAATCAACTAAGTCTTTGGTTGCACCGCCGAAATATCCATTTGACTCATCCGAAAACGACCGGATAATCGTATCAAAATGAAATGATTTTGTGAAGGAAGTGTCGGAAAAATTACCGAATAGATCATCAAGATTGCCAAACGAACCCCAAGTAAACGTTGTATCAAATGAAAAGGAATTTCCCCGGATTGAATCCTCGGATCGAAAAGAAAAGCCATCCATTTGACCTTGTAGTCGCTGAATCATTTCATCCATTTGAGCTTGCATGGCGGTCATCATCGAATCAAGATCCATACTCCCAAACGTTCCGAAGGAGAATGACCCAAAAGGCCAACTTTCCAACTGTTCATTGGGATTAGTCAAGATGATAAACATGTCTTTTGATGCGTCATTCATTTCTACAACATCACTCCTTTTTCCACTCAAATCGAAGTTTATCCAATCGCCACTTGCCTGCCCTGCTTTAAACTGTCCTTCTAATTTTCGGTTGCCATTTTGATGATAAAGTGAGAAACTTCCTGATCCTTCTTTGAACGTTCCTTCTGCGAAGCGATCACCGGATTCGTAGTACGACGAAAACGCACCATGAAGCAGCCCCGATTTGTAACTTCCATCAACTTTCAGTTGTTTGTTAGCGTATGATTCTCTGAACTCACCGTGTTTCACCCCTTTTTTGTAGGTATAGGTGCCAAATTCCTTCGTTCTTTGGTCGAATGATTCGCACTGACCTGAATAATTTTCTGGGAGTTTATCACATTTCACTTGTGCTGAAAGGTTCAGGGAAAACGAGACGAAGACAATTAACAGTGCTTTCATATTCTTGTGATTAAAAGCCAAATGTAAGCAACTCAAAAGTGATCAAAAAACGAAAATCGTTAGAAAATGTTAAAGAAAAGACTACGGGATTCCCTATAACGACACACGGAAATCGCTAGAAATGCACAATGATCAGATTCACAATTAAAAAATATTAATGGTTTAACTCTATTAAGGTGATCTGTACGTCTACATTCACCTCTTTCAAACCATGAATGATGTCACGCGCCAAAAAGTTGATGATTCCTTTTTCCGTCTCATTATTTCGATTGTAAATTTGATCCTACCCGCTGAATATTTTGTAATTTGGCTCATGCAACGAATTTTCGCAGCCATATTTATTTTTATTCTTTCGCCCATTCTATTGATCATGGCGATGTTAATTTGGGCGATTGAACTCGAAAAACCT
This sequence comes from Crocinitomicaceae bacterium, assembly GCA_041303175.1. Taxonomy (GTDB): domain Bacteria; phylum Bacteroidota; class Bacteroidia; order Flavobacteriales_D; family Crocinitomicaceae; genus UBA4466. The sequence goes on from JBFYPU010000050.1 coordinate 2,694, forward strand.
GTGTTTATTCAAGAACGCGTTGGCTTCAATAAAAACCCTTTCAATGTGTATAAATTGCGCACAATGAAAAGGGGGAAAATCACGTTTTTGGGTCGGATTCTTCGAAAAACGGGGATCGATGAATTGCCGCAGCTTTTCAATATTTTGTCAGGTGACATGAACTTCGTGGGACCTCGGCCACTCACGCAACACGACGTT
>JBFYPU010000051.1:0-4681 GCA_041303175.1 Crocinitomicaceae bacterium
ATTCAACGGATGGTTTTCAAAGTCAATCCAGCCGTGTATTCGGACAAGAGTGGAACACTTATCCCTATGCTGAATACCGACTCTACGACGAACTGAATTGGTGGGGATATTACTATTATTCATATCGAGCGAATAACTACTACCCTGGAAGGGGTGACTTGGATTACGCATACGATGAGAGTGTAAATCTTATGGATGTGCAAAAAGTGTCAGAAGTCACAGTGTCCAAAAATGTCGGAAGGCTCGAAAGCCGAGTAAGCAAAGAAAAAAAAGAAAGCAGACCAGAATCTGAGCGCATGGTTGGTGGGAATGCGAGTCAATCACCACCCGCACCACCAGTAAATGGAGGGATGGATGGAGATACGCGCCAACAATCTTCATTGGGCAACGTAAAAGCACGCACCAATTTAAATGAAACAGCCTTTTTCTATCCGCAGATGGAAACAAATGCCAACGGCGAAATCGTGCTGAAATTTACGGCGCCAGAAGCCTTGACGCGTTGGAAGTTCTTAGGACTTGCTCATACAAAAGACTTGAAAATTGGCACCATACAGCAGGAAGTGGTGACCCAAAAAGAATTGATGGTGATGCCCAATGCGCCCCGTTTTTTCCGTGAAGGAGATCAAATGACGTTTACCGCGAAAGTTTCCAACTTGGCGGAATCGGATTTGAGTGGAACCGCACAATTATTGTTGTTTGACGCGAACACGATGAAACCAGTTGATACTGAATTCAGCAATGCGAATGCCATCATCACCTTTGAAGCTAAAAAAGGCCAAAGCGCAAAATTGGCATGGGATATCGCGATTCCAAGTGGATATAGTACCGTTGTTTACCGCGTTGTGGCGCAATCCGGAGCGTTTTCAGACGGTGAAGAAATGGCTATTCCCGTACTTTCCAATCGCATGTTGGTCACGGAATCCATGCCATTGCCGAGTAAAGGTATTGGCACGAAGGATTTTAGCTTCACTAAGTTGATCAACAGCGGAGAATCCAGTACCCTCAAACACCACAAATTGACCTTGGAATACACCTCTAATCCTGCGTGGTACGCTGTTCAGGCGATGCCGTACATGATGGAATATCCACACGAATGTGCGGAACAAACTTTCTCGCGCTACTATGCAAATTCCTTGGCTTCGTCGATCGTGAACTCCAATCCGAAAATCAAAGAGGTATTTGAAGCATGGAAAGAGAGCGATTCGGATGCCTTCTTATCGAATTTGGAGAAAAACCAAGAACTCAAATCGTTGATTCTAGAAGAAACTCCGTGGGTGCTGGACGCACAAAACGAAAGCGAACGGAAAAAACGCATAGCTCTGTTGTTTGATTTGAACAAAATGGACAACCAGTTGGACAAAGCACTCCGAAAATTGGAAAATATGCAAGTGTCCAATGGTGCGTGGCCATGGTTTCCTGGAATGCCAGAAAATCACTACATCACCCAATACATTGTAACGGGAATGGGACATTTGGATCACTTGGGCGTGAAAAATGTTCGCGAAGATCAACGCGCTTGGAAGATGCTCAATGGTGCAGTTTCCTACCTTGATGCCTCACTCGTGAAAAAATTTCAGGAGATGAAACGAACCCAGTCGGATTACACCAAGCACCAGCACATCGACCAATACACCATCCAGTATTTGTATGCTCGAAGCTACTTCCTCGATCTGCCGATGGACGACAACTTGAAAGAAGCGGTAGCGTTTTACCAAACTCAAGCACAGGAATATTGGTTGAAATTCGACATTTATAGCCAAGGAATGATTGCGCTAGAAGCGAAACGATTTGAAGTGACGAGTCTTCCTGAAAAAATCATGGCCTCTTTGAAAGAACGCGCAATTGTGCACGATGAAATGGGAATGTATTGGAAAGAAAACGTGAGCGGATACTACTGGTATCAAGCGCCCATTGAGACACAAGCCTTGCTCATCGAAGCATTTGATGAAGTAACCAACGATCAAGTTGCCGTGGAAGAACTCAAAGTGTGGCTCCTCAAAAACAAGCAAACCTCCGATTGGAAAACCACCAAAGCCACTGCTGAAGCGTGCTACGCCTTGTTGCTCCGTGGAACAGATTTGTTGGCGAACGACGAACAAGTACAAATCAAACTGGACGGAAAAATCCTTGATCCAAAAGCACTCGGCATAAAGGTGGAAGAAGGAACGGGTTACTTCAAAACGTCATGGGAAGCTGACGCCATTGAACCAGAAATGGGGAATGTAAGCATTACCAGAACCACTGAGGGCGTAAGCTGGGGAGCCATGTACTGGCAATATTTCGAAGACTTGGACAAAATCACACCACACGCAACTCCTTTGACCTTGAAAAAACAACTGTTCTTGGTACAAAACACCGACAACGGGCCTGTGATAACGCCAATCGTGGACGGAACCAACTTGAAACCGGGCGACAAAATCCGCGTGCGCATCGAGTTGAACAGCGATCGCGATATGGAATACGTACACATGAAGGACATGCGCGCAGCAGGATTTGAACCCATCAATGTGATATCGCGCTACAAATGGCAGGATGGTTTGGGTTACTACGAAAGCACAAAAGATGCAGCCACCAATTTCTTCATGGACTATTTGCCAAAAGGAACGTATGTGTTTGAATACGACTTACGCGTGAGCCACGAAGGAGATTTCGCGAATGGAACTACAACGATTCAAAGCATGTACGCACCCGAGTTCACATCACATTCGGAAGGCGTTCGGGTAACGGTTGGGGAATAGGAATTGGATTATTGGATTGCTAGATTTTTAGAGCATTGGATTCAATGATATTAGGACGAGTCAGCTCACATTCCAACGATCCAAGGATCTAACAATCCAACAATCCGAACTGTTATTCTTTTGTTAAACCAGCAATGTTGTCGAACGGTGAAACTTCCAATATGTACAGGCGTATAGAATCTTAAAAAAGAACACCATGAAACGTACAACCATTTCCATTCTCGCCGTCACTTTCGCTCTAACGTTGTCTTGCGCACCCAAAGTCATTATATTGGAAGATCCTAGTGTTCCAGAAACACCCACGGCTCAAAATGAGTTATCTGAAGGAAAAGTCATTCCGCTCTCCGACAATGTGGTTTCAATCAGTCCACTAATTGGAAAATATACAATTTCGGTTGGTCAAGAGATTTCCTATTCAGCAAATGTTCACGGTTCTGTTGGTTCCTCAGCTTCAGCAAGTAGCACGGATAATGATATTTTGGCATTCGCTTCTCGAGAATTCGAATACGAGGATGAGAAACGCGCAGAAATGCCAGGTGGAGATGCTGCACACATTACGTTCATTTTCAAGGCGGTAAAACCAGGAATTGCAACCGTTATTGCCCAGCACATGTTTCGTGGTGAGTTGGAAAATGAATATGAAATTATAATCAATGTTGTCGAGTAGTTCGCTATAATTCAATTGCTTATTTCATAAAAAAAACGGAGTTTCCGAATTGAATCGAAAACTCCGTTTTTGTATCTATACAGTCCTAAATCGGACGTTGACGTTAAATTTCTTAGTGCTTCACCACTTTCAACTGAGCACGCTCACCCGTTTCTGTTTCAATCACAAGGAAGTAAATTCCTGCTTCGCCTTCGATGTTGAATGCCATTTCAGCGGTTTGAGCAAACGTTTCTGTTCCGATCAATTGTCCGTTCAATGTGAACACTGAAGCTACTACTGCCGAATACTCTTTTCCAAGATCGATGTTCACCGCTCCAGAAGTTGGGTTGGGCGATACGCGAAGTGCTTGTCCAAATGCGTTTTCTTCAAGGCTTGAGAACTCAACGGGTGTACATGCCGAGGTGTCGACACAGCCACCCAATGTAATTTCAACCGCATAGTTTCCGTCCACTGTGGGAGCAAAAAACGAGTTTGTTTCACCCGCGATTTCCGTGAAGTTCGCACAATCGAGCCATTGGTAGGTCGCCCCAGATTGATCTGCAACTAGGGTTGTAAACGTGAGCGTTACACCTGTGTTGATGCTTGTGATTGTCAAGTTGACCGTGATCACACTGTCGCAACCGGCTGCATTTGGAATGACATCTGTGTACACTCCTGAGCTCGTCCATGTTGTTCCACTTGGGGAAACATAGCTTTGACATGCAGAAACGGTCATCGAACTTGCACTTGCGCCGATAGTTAGGTCAATGGTAATGATGCTATCGCACCCACCTGCACTTGGAATGGTATCCAAATAAATCCCAGAAGTTGTCCACGTATACGAACCACTTGGGGAAGTGTAGGTTACGCATTCAGCCACAGAAATGGATGAGAAAGCCGCGCCAATGGTCAAGTTGATGGCAAGGATGCTATCGCAACCCAATGCGCTTGGAATGGTGTCTGCATACGTGCCGGATGTTGTCCAGGTATACAATCCACTTGGAGACGTGTAGCTTGAGCAAACGGAAACCACCATCGACGAACCTTGTGCACCGATTGTGAGGTTGATGGAAATGATGCTATCACACCCGCCAGCGTTGAGAAGCGTGTCGGTATAAATCCCCGAAGTTGTGTAGGTAAACAAACCACTTGGTGATGTGTAGCTCACGCACGAAGCAGCCGAAATACTTGATGAAGTTGGAACACAGCCCGCGCAAGGCGTCATGGAATGTGCACCAAGCGAGTCAATCATGTTTTGGGGGAAAACCGTCCATTCTGTTGCTCCAATGGCCCAATT
>JBFYPU010000052.1:0-2655 GCA_041303175.1 Crocinitomicaceae bacterium
TACAAACGTCCGGACATGTTTTGGCAAATCCTACGATGGTGGAGGGAACCAATTTGACGGATTATTGCACAATTTTGGAACATCCTTACGAATGGAAACATGCCATTAGGGAGTCTCTGAAACTTGAACTTTCGGACAGCGAATTTACGCGTCGAAAAAATCTATTTGAAACGGAGTTGAACGTGATCGAAAATTGTCGAAAGCTTGTAGCGTATTTACGCTAGGCTATTCGTCTCCACTGTCTCCTGCACCACCCCAAATCTCGCTATCCACCCACATATTGATCATAAAATCACGCGCGGCAGGTTTAAATTCAGCACTCACAGGATTTGCATTGATCGCAACAAAGAACACCAATTCTTCGGAAACAGTTGTTGCATAGAGACTGATCATTGATCCAGCACCTGAAATGGAATACACATCAAAATCGTGGTCTTCATTTGAAAAAGTAGATTCCTCTTTGAGCGTTGGAGGCGCACTCAATTCGAACACTCGTTGAATCGCTTTCGCCATTTCCGTTTTACTCGGATAGTTACCTGCGTCGCCACCTGAAAAAACAGCGATATTCCCCAAGTCTTCTTTGTAGATAAATTCAGCCAAAAGGTGACTGTTTTCGTCCATTGTTTCGTCCCAATATTCACCAAAATCTGGGAGAATATCGTAGTACGTGATGTCCGTTTCGTACAAATCGTTAACGAAGTTTGTTACATATTCCTCCTCGTACTCCGTCTCGTCATCAGATGCGAACATTCCATCTTCACGATCTGTTGCAATTTCTTGTGCTGAACCGCAGACTTTTTTGAAATTAGCGTACGATAGATTTTCAGGTTTTTTCTCTGCTGCTATGTAATAAACCACGACCATATAATCGCCAAAAACGGTAGCGCTTACATACATTGCGTCCAATATCGCTTCACCTTCAATCACTCCTGAGATAGCTGCTAAGAGGCATTTTCGACCATTCAACACTTCTACATGTGGTGCATCAATAATGGTCACGCCACTCATCTCTGCAACCTCGCCTTTGATTTCCTCTACAAAGTCCTCTAGTGCTCCTTCTTCATTCGTCTCATGTGATACTGCGAGAATACCATGTTCGAGCGTTTCAAACTCCATTTCTTCGACGTTCAATGTTGGATCTACGGAATACACTGCGTTGCCGTAATAGACCGAATTTTCCGCCAGATAATATCCAGCCGGGAGGGTAAATGTGATCGTTTTTCCATCTTTCACGTGTGGGCTTTCGTAGACTAATTGTGAAAATGTAGCCCCAACAAAGAAGAGACTAAAAACGATGAGAGTTAGGTGTTTCATGTGATTGATTTAAAGAACTAAAATACGCTTTTGTAGTATGCCACTGAAACTATTAAGAACAATTTAACGCTTATTCTTCGATTTGATTGTCTTTAAAGGCAGACGGAAGCAAATCGGGGATAATTTTCATTGTGAATGAAAACACGAAATCACAAAAGCGTTAAACGCAGAATTAAATGGAGCACGATTTGAACTGCGTAAAAAGTTATTTTCAACGAAATTGAGTGTCGTCGAGAATTGCCGAATTATTGAGAAATTACTGAAATAATCCTCCCTACTCCTCCCCTTCGAAATAGTCAATCCACATTGTGAGCATCACATCGCGCACGGCAGGCTTAAAATCGGGAACTGGATTAATTCCACCATCCACAACAAAGAAAACCAATTCATCGTTTACCTCAGTCGTGTAAACAGAAGACATTGTTCCTCCTCCAACAATCGTATATAATTTGAAGGCGTGTTCTTCATTTGAAAATCCAGTTTCGGCTTTTAGCGTCATGGGAGTTGGGTGATCCATCGCTAATTGAATGGCATTTGCTTTTTCCTTATCTGTTGAATAGTTTGAAGCACTACCGCCTGAGAAAACACTGAGGCTACCATTGTCATCTTTGTAGTTGAACTTCGAAAGTAAATGACCCGATTCATCAATTGGTTCGAACCAGTTTTCGTTCACAACCGGTAATACCGAATAATAGCTGATTTCTGTTGGAAATAGGTTGTTTTGATAATAGACTTCAAGGTCGTACTCGTCATCGTATTCAACAGCTACTTCTTTCCCAGTCTCCAATATTTTCTTAAACGACTCATATCCTAAAACATCCGTAATTCCCTCAGGGGCATAATAAGAAAGGAAAATGTTATAATCACCAAAACGTGTGATCCCGAAATACATGCCTTCGGTTGGTTCTTCTTCAATTGTTCCTTTGACTCCACCACGCATGAATTCACGACCATTTATTTGAACAATGCAAGGTTTCTCCAAAATGATAACTCCCTCATTTACGTCCACGAGATCCTTTTCCAATTCCGATTGAATGATTTGCAACGATGTTTCCTCATCCGCCTGTTCATGCATCACCATTAGTATCCCTATTCCGATTTCTTCTTCGGTCAATTCATCGTAGCTCAAGCCCTCCTGAGTAGCGAACATCGCTTCACCATAAACATCCGAGTTTTCAACATAAAAATAGCCTTTGGGAATGGTATACTGGAACGTTTTACCATCTTTCACGTGTGGGCTTTCGTAGATCAATTGTGAAAATGTAGCCTCAACAAAGAAGAGACTAAAAACGATGAGAGTGAGGTGTTTCATGTGATTGATTTAAAGAACTAAAATACACT
>JBFYPU010000053.1:0-13489 GCA_041303175.1 Crocinitomicaceae bacterium
TTTCAAACGCTCCTACGCTCGTTCCTCCCGGCATGATGTCTCCATTTACCGTAACTTTTGTTGCGCAGTAACCAAATCCCTCATCATCCATAGGGTTTTGAACGTAAAGGTTCTTACCTTGGTAAGTTCCTTCGACAGAAAGTGCAGCCATGGCCGAAACCGAGGACAGACAAACAACCAAAAAAAGAATAAATCGTTTCATTTAAAAAAAGAATTCAAACCTTGCTTGTCCTAGTAGGTTAGCAATGTTCTTTAGTACATTCTTAATAGCAATTAGCAAATATAATACGAATATTAATTGTTTACACTATAATTGCCATTTAATTTTCTGTGAATTTTTGTCAACATAGTCTGAATCCTAACAAAGAACGTTAAGAATCGAACAGTTTGTCAAACTGGTTTACTATTTTTTTGGGTCAGTACGGATAAATTTGTTATTCTTGTAAACACGTCTAAATGTATAGTGAAATGAAAATCACTTCCTTTTTCATAGGATTATTGCTTCTGCTCAGTGCTTGTACAGAGGAAAGCTCCAAGCAGTTTGAGCACAATGGAGGTACGTTTTCTTTGGCGATAGACAACGAGCCTGCGACGCATGTCCCTCGGGATGTAACGGATTACTACTCGGCTACGGTGCTTATGCAGATCAATGAATGCCTCGTAGGGATGGATCCCAAGACCATGAAAGTGATTCCAAAATTGGCTGCGAAGTGGTCGGTTAGCGACAATGGTTGCGTCTATGAATTCACACTTCGAGATAATGTTTATTTCCATCCACACGACGTGTTTGCATCCAAGGACGATCGTTTACTAACTCCTAAGGACGTAATCAAATCATTTGAATTGGGTTGTAAGAAAAATACATCAGGCAGCGATCCTGCAACATATGGATATTTACTGAAATCACTCGTTAAAGGTGCGGATGCATTTTACAACGGTAAAGCAAAAAACATCAGTGGGATCTCAACGAAGGGAAATGTCATTAAAATCGAACTTCTTCACGAGGACCATAATTTCCTCTTTAAACTTGCTCACATCACAGCTTCTATTGTATCCAAAAGAATAGTCGAGGCGAATGCAGAGGGCGACGCAATTGGCACCGGGCCTTTCAAGTATGGAGAATACAAGAAAGGGGAGCAACCTGCCATTGTCCTTACGAAAAATGAAGATTACTACTTAAAGGATGAAGAAGGAAACGCTCTGCCGTATCTCGATAGCCTAGTCTTTTTCATTCAAAGCCGAAAACTAGAGCAGCTTGATATGTTCGAATCGGGAAAAACCGACCTCATTGTAGGCTTGCCGACAAGCAGAATTACACGCATGTTAGAAGGACGAATTGAGGATTTTAATTCGAAACCTCCCAAATTGATTCTTGCCAATAATGCACTATTGGAAACGAATTATTATTTCTTTAACATGAATGATCCACGGTTTAAAGATCCTCGTGTGCGAAAGGCATTTAATTACGCAATTGACAAATCGGTGATCGGACGTGAAATCTTGCGAAATCAATACTCAGAACTCGGCAAATTCGGAATTACACCACCTGTCGAAAATGCGTTGAAAGGCTATGACTTCGATCAAATTGAAGAAAAAGGCTATGAGTTTAATCCGGAATTGGCAAAACAACTTCTTGCTGAGGCTGGCTACCCAAATGGAAAGGGATTTGGATCAGTTGAGCTCAGGTTCAATATCAACGATACACATTCTGCCGTAGCAGACGAATTCTCTAAACAGATCTTCCAGGTTCTTGGAATCAACATCAACATTGACGGATCTACTTTTGAGCAATTGAACCTTGATGGCGAAACTGGAAATGGTGATATTTTTAGAATGGGATGGAGTGCCGATTATCCGAATCCAGAGACTTTTTTAATGAATTTCTATGGAAAATTTGTGCCAACCAACTCAACGGATCGATCACCAATCAATAAGGCCCGCTACCAAAATCCTATTTTTGATGAATTCTTCCAAAAAGCAACACAGGCATCAAAAAAAATAGATCAGCTAAAGTACTTTGGACAAGCGGAAATGGCTCTATTAGAAGATCCACCGATCATTCCAATGTGGTATACCGGTGACATTGAAATCAGCTATTCACACGTGCGAAATTTTCATTTCAATGCCATCAATATTTTTGATTTTACTCGGGTGTATATCAAAGAATGGACCGTTGAGGAGTACACTCAATTCATGGCTCAGAAAAAAAATAATTCCTGAAAAGTAGCTCCTACAATCTGCATTTATGAAAAAACTTCTAACCGCATTGTTACTCGTGCTGTCGTTTGCGACAATCGCGCAACAACCAATTCAAAATGTTCGTGGACAAGTCATCGACAACGAGACGCGCTTTCCTTTGTTCGGTGTTAAAGTGGAAATTTTCACCCCAGATTCTACACGTAAATTCCGTGCATTAACAAACGAGGATGGAACCTTTGAAATCACCCAGGTACCTGTTGGAAAGCATGAACTTGTAGCTACATTACTGACATACGAGCCAAAAACGGTCACTTTGGAGGTCAATTCAGGTAAGGAATTGGTGGTTGAGATCCCTATGCAACAAAGTTTTCAAGAGGAAGAGGAAGTAATCGTGACCGGTGTCAAATCGGGGGAAACCATCAATGAAATGGCGCTCATATCGGCACAGCAATTCAGTGTTTCGGAGACAGAACGCTACCCTGGATCGCGCTCTGACCCGGCTCGGATGGCTTCCAATTTTGCTGGAGTTGGCGGCGCAGATGATTCCCGAAACGATATTGTGATCCGTGGAAATTCACCGCTCGGCGTGGTATGGAAAGTAGAGGGAATTGACATTCCAAACCCGTCACATTTCGCGATTTCAGGAAGTACGGGTGGACCTGTTTCCATTCTGAACAACAAACTCCTCGCCAATTCTGATTTTTTTATGAGTGCTTTTCCGGCTGAATACGGGAATTCAACGTCGGGTGTTTTCGACTTGAAATTGCGCAATGGCAACGACAAACAACACGAGTTTACGGGTCAATTTGGCTTTCTCGGAACGGAACTCTTGGCGGAAGGACCATTGAATAAAAGTGGTTCTGCAAGTTATTTGGTCATGGGACGCTATTCTACACTTAGCTTGTTCAAATCCATTGGGATTCAAATTGGAACGGACGCAGTCCCAGTCTATGGTGATGGCGCATTCAAATTGAATTGGCGACTCAAAAATGGTGGTGCACTTTCGCTCTTTGCGATTGGTGGAGCAAGCTCAATTGACATCATTATTTCCGATCTTACGGAGTACTCCGAAGAAGTGTTTGGAGAAGGAGACCGCGATCAATATTTTGGAACGAACATGATTGTGACGGGTTTATCGCTGAAAAAACCAATAAATGAGAATACCTACATCACGTCAACTGTTGCGTATTCGCGCGAAAATCAATATTCACATCACGATTTCTTGATTCGTTCGATTGACACAAACACCAACATCATTTCGGTAGATTCGATTTACCCGCTCATGGGGTATCAATTCACCATTTCAAAGGCTTCTGCATTTTTTAGTGTGAATCACAAATTGAATAAGAATCACTTGCTCAAATTTGGAATCAATGCGGACATGTTCTTCTTCAACTTTCTGGATTCAGCCTTGAACATTCCGCACACGGCGTTTGTGAACCGATGGAACTACGCCGGCAATGCTTTGTTGGTGCAGCCCTTCGTGCAGTGGAAATGGCGGCCAACGAAAAATATGGCTGTCACGGCTGGCCTTCACGCGCAGTATTTTACACAAGGAAACGCGGTGAGTTATGCTGAGCCACGTCTCGGTTGGCGATTGAATTTGAAAAACAATCAAGCGATTTTCGCAGGGGCAGGAATGCACAGCCAAACGCAACCCATGTACACCTATTTCTATCACCGTTTCGATACGGATGGGAACAAGATTTACGACAACGACCAAATGGGCTTTTCACGCAGCTTGCACACAGGGATTGGCTATGAAAAGTCCTTTAAAAAGAGCTTAAATATTAAAACCGAAGCGTATTATCAATATGTGTACGAAATTCCGGTAACCGTTGCACCATCTGCGTTCTCGTTGATCAACATGGGAAGCGGGTTTGCGCGTTTCTTCCCTGAAAAATTGATGAACACGGGCGATGGCTACAATTATGGAATTGAATTGACGGTTCAAAAGTATTTCGACAAGTCATTTTTCTTCTTGTTGTCTGCAACAGCGTTTGATTCCAAATACCGCGGCAGCGATGGAGTTTTAAGGAACACATCGTACAATGGAACCTACATTGCTAATTTATTGGGCGGAAAAGAGTTCAAATTGAATGCACGTCAGTCCATTTCCATCGGAGCTAAAGTAACCGTTTCAGGAGGAAGACGCTACGGATATGTGGATATCGAGCAGTCGAACTTGCTCAATGAGATTATTTTCATCGACTCAGCATTCAACGAACGCGTGTTCCGAGATTATTTCAGGGCCGATTTGAAAGTAAACTGGAAATTGAACACCGAACGTGTGACGCATGAAATTGGTTTGGATTTGGTGAATATTCTCAATACACGGAATTTATTGAGTTTGGCGTATGCACCCAACTTATTGGATCCAACACAAGAACCCATTGCCGAGAAAACACAGCTTGGTTTCTTACCGATCTTCTATTACCGAATTGATTTCCGCGTGGGCGGTAGGAAGTAGATGACGTTGAGCATTTCGTTTTATTAACTTTCTCTTGAGCCTCTTTTCCAAAAGACATAAATCAGATGGAGTAGATCCTTCTCATTTCCAAAGTTTGGTGCGCGAAACGCTAGGTCTATGCTGACTTCACTGTTATCGATCAGGACTAGCTTCAATCTGTATTTTGGATTACGCTTTGTTATTTGTATCCGATAAATGGACTGAATGTCGTTCCTACCAAATCGGGCAGCCGTCGCAATTGTTCGTTGGTCGGATGTAGAGCAAGAATCCGAGAGAAGTGTCCCACATGCCATATCCATAAGTGTGGCGTGCGAACGAGGAAGAATCATTGGGTCGCGTGCGCACACGAACTTGATGGTTGAATCCTCCGGTCAAGTTTGTTTGCAAAAAGACATGCCGGAAAAATTCGAATCGCAAGCCTGCGTGTGCCGAAAGTCCATAACCGGACATAGAAGCGGTTTCTCGGCTTTTTGTACCTGCAAAGTTTAAATCATTGATGGAGAGCAGCGCACCCGCGCCTGCGGAGAGGTTGGACGAAATGGCAAATTGATGATTTTGTCCAAAGGCGAAAAGTAAATCCGTACGCGTTAATTGCAAATGAATGTAATTCAATCCATTCGAATTTTCGTAGTGAAAGGTCTCGCGATCGGTGATTACGGGCTCTGCGGTGTAGATTCCTGACCAATTCGTGACTGGATCTACCCCAGGACTAATTTCACCACTGAGGGTCACTTCATTTCTGTCTTGAAAGACATATTTCATGTGGTCGTAACCTGCGGAAATTGCCCAGTGATTGCGGAAGTAATAACCAACTCGAGCATTGAACTGTGGAATGGTCACGTTTATCAAATATTCATCAACGGAAAACGGCGATTGATTGTCGTGTGCTTTCGCTCCACTAAGTGTGAAATCATAGCCCGGCCCGACGAATCGAATGTTACTTTTGGTATACGCACTTCGGTTGTAGCCCCAATAGCCAAACAAAGTACCTTGAGCGTGTGAAACCTTTTGTTTGCTGTTCTTCCACGATGATTGTCCTGTTGACATGAATGGAGCACATATGAGCGCTAATAACACAATAATTTTCATCTATTGACTCATTAAATTGATAAATTCTTCTTGTGGAATGATGCGCTCCAAGCGGTAATTCACAGTGCGGTTTGGATCGTGCCACTCGACTAAACCATAACCTTCTGCAAAGTAACTTTTTATCTGAGCTTCGCGCATGTCTTCCATTTTCGTGAATGGGTTGAAAAGCGTAAGCCGCAGTTGATCATTGAAAACAATCCCGGGTAACTTCTTGCCAAGCACATCTATCTTTTTTGATGAAGCATACGTGCGATTGACTTCTTTTAGAAAAAGGGTTGAATCACTAATTCCGGAAAAGCGTGCGGCAAATGAAGCCGTCGATTTTTTTGAGTCTGGAATCAATTTATTTTTAAAGAGTTCGGCCTTTGTTTTTTGTTGCTTGCGGTCAACAACCATATAATCTATGATGTCAAGGCTGTCGAGGTTGTAGTTTAACGCTTCAAGGATACGCCCATCTTCCGAATAGATTTCCACAACAATGTGTCTTCCTTCGGTGTCCTTAATTCCAAAAACACGGTGAAATTCTTCTGTTAATCCATTCACAACATCGCGGTAGGCGTAGATTTTCGGAATCGTATCATATGGATAAAAATAGTCACCAAAAATGTTTGTTGAGGTTGGTGGCGCATCATCAGTATTCGTGTCAGCACACGAAGCGAGTAGGATGATAGAGAGCAGGATGATCCAACTACTTTTTTGCATTATTTCATTTTTAAAAACGACACTTCTTTTTCGGACAGCAAGCGGTAATACCCTCTTGGCAAGTCTTTTTTTGTAAGTCCAGCGAACATCACGCAATCCAATTTTGCGACTGCATAGCCCAATGATTCCAAGGCGCGTTCTACCACCCGGCTTTTCGTAGAATACACTTCAAGTCCAATTTCACGCATATCCCCGTCTGTCACGTATTCAGCTTTTTCGAAACGGGTTGTACCGTCATCCAACAGCACACCCTCGCGCAATTTTTCCATGTCTTCAGGCTGCATTTTCCGCGTCAGTTCTACGTGGTACAACCTTCCTGGCTTGTGCTTCGGGTGATTCATTTTCTTTTCTAAATCGCTATCATTCGTATACAAAACAAGTCCTGTGGTGTCCTTGTCCATCTTTCCTAATGGATAAACAGCCTCTTTACATGCTTTGCGAACCAATCCCATGGCATTTTTTCTTCCGAAGGGATCATCCAACGAGGTTACAAATCCCTTTGGTTTGTTGAGTAGCACATACCGTTTCGTCGCTGCATTGATCGAATGCCCATCGTATTTAACGACATCACCAGGTTTCACTTTGTAACCCATTTCTACAACGATTTCGCCGTTCACAGTTACAACTCCTGTTGAGATCAATACGTCTGCATCACGGCGAGAGGCAATTCCAGCGTTGGCAAGAAACTTATTCAATCGGATGTGATCACCAAATGTGGGAAGTGTATCTCCTTTGCGTTGCTTGTCCTTAAAGTCAATGAATTTTCCTTTATCACGGGCGGTTACTTTGTTTTTGTTGTCCGAGCCGCGTTTTTCGGGAGCCGATTTTACCCGTTTTCCATCAGTTGCGTCTTTTGCTTTTAATGGTTTGCGCTTAGAATCGGAACTTGCACCCGTCGCTTTTGCCTTGAATGGTTTTTTAGCTGCGCTGCTGCCGTTGCCGGTCTTCGCGTCAGTACTGCGTCCTTTCGATCCTTCGGATTTACTTTTTCCTCTCCCTGTATTCATTTGAACTTCAATTATGCTGCAAAGATAGGATAATTCCTACTGTTTCCGCTATTCGAGGTTGTCACAGCTTACACAGTCGGGTAATATGCGCTTTCAATGTGCTCTATTTCTAACTTGTTTTTTCCAAGAATAATTGAAACCACATCAAATCGAACCTGTTTTGGATGATTTGTTTGCTCAATATATGCGTTCATCACTGAAATGATTTGCCGTTGCTTCGAACGTGACACAGCCAGATAGGGTGCTCCAAATTGTGCGGTTTCGCGCGTCTTCACTTCCGTTGCAACCAAATAATCCTCGCTTTCGGAAATAATGTCGATTTCACCTTTGCGGTAGCGAAAATTTCGTTTTAGTATCGTGTGCTGCTTTTTCAGTAATAGCTGAACGGCCATGTTTTCACCAACTGCACCGAGTTCAAGATGATTCATTCTAGTGGGTTTCCAATGAAGATATGAATTATACGTTAATTTCTAATGAACTTTTGATGAAAATTTACGTCTTTTAATTATCGAACTTATTTCTAATGCGTATGGAAACTACATTCATCTCGGGATTCCTTTACCTATTTCTAGGGCTTTTCACGAATGCTCAAAATACTGAGTGGCTCATTCTTTTACAAAAAAACGTGTCCTGATAAAGCATCAAGACACGTTTCATGTTTAAGCATTTTTATTCGTTGATTACCTTTTTGATTTCTCTAATATTATCCGCACTGATTTCGACAAAATAAACACCTTTACTCGCATCTCCCAAATTAATTGTTGTGTTTTGAATACTTGAATTGCTGAATTTTTGAACGATTTCACCTCGTAAATTGGTAATCGTAATTACAGTGTTTTGTAAAACGACATCTGAATTAAGATGGAACACCCCAGAACTTGGATTTGGACTGATCGAGATGAATGAAACGTTTTGCTGATCCTCAAGACCATTGAACCCAGGGCCCAATTTTTGATACCAAATATCTGATCCCGAAACTGCAGTGACAATGGTAACGGCAACGGATGGGTTAAAATCAACTGTTGAATTAAATCCTCCCGTTGAGTAAACATTGAAATTCTCATCTGCATGAATGCCATATCCTCGCGTGTATGCCCCCAAAGTCGTTGAGCCATAACTTGTTGCCCAATTAAAGCTTCCGTCATTCGCAAGCGAAACAATATAGGCATCTTCGGCACCTAGTTTGGTTAACGTATTGACTCCACCTGCATCTGGATTTGCGTCAAAGTTGTCTGCCATTTCTCCAGTAATATAAACCTCTCCAGCACTTGTCACGTCCATGTCCATGTAGTCTTCTGTTCCAACACTACCAAAAGTTTTTACCCAGTTTAAATTACCAGAGGGTGAGAATTGAGCAACAAACACATCGTCACTTCCATTTGAAGTTATGTTTAATGTCCCTCCATTTGGATCAAAATTGCAGGTTGAAATAAACGACCCATTAATATATACATTTCCACTACCATCTAAGTCAATGTTTCGCCCTTCATCCACAGCGATTCCCCCCATTTTCTTAGCATAAATAAGATTGTTTGCTTCACTTAATTTCCACAGGAAAATATCATTGGAACCATTCAATTCATACACCGCTCCACTTGGATCAAAATCGGCTGTTCCTCCAACAAAACCAGTCATGTATTGGTCTCCTGTAGACTCTTCGATGACAATGTCTTCTCCCCGATCTGCACTTATACTTCCAGTAGTTTTCGAAGTAATGTAATCTCCAGCAGCGTTTAGTTTTAGCATAAATACATCGGTACTACCTACACTTGTCGAATTTTGAGTTCCAGCCCCTGGATCCAAATCGATCGTTCCAGAAAAAGTGCCGATCACAAATACACTTTCGTTGAAATCATCAATATCAATTCCATTTCCCTCATCATTACTTGAACTTCCAATGCCTTTTGCCCAAAGAAATTGTCCATTTGAATTCATTTTTAGAATAAAAACATCACTCTGTCCAACTGAAGTCAAATTGCTCACTCCAGCATCTGGATTAAAATCTGCAGTTGCAGAGAAAATTCCAGTCAAATAAACATTTCCAGTTACACTAATTACAATTTCATACGGAACATCATCACTCGGTCCGCCAAAGTTTTTAGCCCAAAGAAGTTGACCTTCTGCATCTGTTTTTATTAAATAAACGTCCAAGCCTCCATTCGAAGTTAAATTGACAACTCCTGCCCCTGGATCAAAGTCAGAAGTTGACCCAAAAGCTCCAGCTGTATATACATTCCCAAATTCATCTGTTGTGATACAATTTCCGTAGGCTGAAGAACCGCCATTCGCTGAGTTTGTCCAGTGATGATTTGGAACTTGTGAAATACCAGTCCAACTAATCAAAAGTGCTGAAAGTGAAAGTATCAAGTTTTTCATAATTTCTTTTATTAAGTGTTGATTTCAATTAACATCATTTATGCGGACAAAACTAGTTTTACTATTTTGTATGTGATACAGGGTAAACCCTCTGTAAATGAATTTAAAAGTATTTTTGAGGTTGAGTTCAACTATCTATTTCTGAATTTTGATTCAATTCAAATGGAATTATTCTACCTAATCTTCAATAAGATCAGCTGAATGAATGGTTTCACACGATACAAGTGTAAATTATTGAATGAATTTGAACGCGATGCGCAGTTGGTTGTATGATCAACTATGAGTTTCATTCGTTTCATTTTTCTGTTCAGTTCTTTTTGTACGTTCGCGCAAGAGGATTCTAGTCGAGTCTTGGTGATGGGCAACTATTTCATGATTTGTATGGAGGATGAGCATGCACAAAAGCGGGCAAGGCTTCCCGATTCATTGGAACAATTTGATGTGATCTGTTTTTTCTCCAATGCGACGAGTACACTCAATGAATCTGAAGTTGCGCGGGTGGAATCCTTCGTGCGTGCAGGTGGTGGTTTGTATTTGGGAGCTGAAAATTGGCCGCTTCAGGCTGAATCCAATCAGTTAACGAAACGAATATATTTGAAAGAGAGTTTTGGCGAATTCGAGGCTAGCGAAGCACAAATTGATCAAAACCTTGGGAATCTTGAATTGGAAATGAAAACCGTTCCTGCTGGAAGATCAACAGTTGCCTTTCCAATGGATTATCGCCTCAAAGTGGAAGCCTGGGCGGCGGATCAACCGCTTATTCTCTCGGGTGTTTTGGATGAAGGGAGGGTGATTATTGATGGTGGATATTCCCGTTACTATTGTGATCAGAGGACAGAAGTAACTGATCTGCTTTGGAAGGCTATTATTGCTTACTTGAAATAGAGATTTTTTGACCAGTTATGCTTGAGCCTTATGCAAATGAATTAATGAGGACTCAGATTTTCATTATTCTCGTCCTCGATTTTTTTTCATTTACGGTGAGTTCAAGAATGTAAAAACCTGGATTTCCGTAGATAAAGAACTCAATTTCATTTGTTTTGTTGAAGACAGAATGGCTGATTAACTTTCCTTCAATATTTCTTATGATCAAATCGACGGTTGAATGTTCTTCGTTAAAGGAAACGATCATTTTCCCCGAACTTGGATTTGGCCGCACATTTATCGTGTTTCCAAAATCATTCTCGATTAGACCAATCGTGACTATAGGGAAGCAACTAGACGTATCAACACACCCGTTTTCAGTGACAATTACCGCATAATTTCCATTCATTGAAGGATACAAATATTGACTGGTTTCTCCATTCATTGGAATTAGTCCATTTTCGCAGTGAAGCCATTGATAGGCAGTTGCTCCTGTGGCAGTCGAATAGAGTGTCGAGTCGTTAATCGGAGAGATCCCAATGTCGACAGGGTTAATCGTTAAATGAAGCGTAATAATGGAATCGCATCCTTCCGAATTTGTGATTAACCAGGTTGGCGAGGAGGTACTTTGAGCGTAGGTAGTTCCATTCATCCATGTATACGAAATGCATGCCGTAACGCTGTCAACACTTCCGCTTGACTGGTTCATTTCTAAATTGAGATGAACAATGCTATCACAACCGTTGGACGAGCCAGCCAACATGATAAACGTATCAATATAATTGTCTGTTGTATAGTTGAGACCATTGATCCAATCGTAACTATCGCATCCGCTTATGGTTTCCGTGGATTGAGTTGGGGTACAGCTATTGAATTTTTCCACGAACATTTTGTTATATGGCGTATACGGATAAGACACATTATTGAGGCTAGGGTCAAAATCGACCATTCCACTAAAATAACCAGAGAGGTAAACGTTTCCAAATTCATCTAATTCGAGATCTGTGCCCTTGCCACCGCCACTACTTGTTATGACTCTAGCTGACAAAAATCCACCACTCAATGACAGGCATTGTACAAAAGTACCAGCGTTACCGGGTTGTATCTGATTAACGGCGGCGCCCGGGTTAAAATCTGGAGAGCCCTGATATTTCCCTGTTAGGAAAACCGTTCCATCATCACTCACGGTCACTGCTGAATAGTTGTCGGTTCCACCATCCCCAAAAGAATACCCCCATTGAAATTGGCCGAGATCAGATAATTTAACAACAGCACCATTTGGTATCGATGCGATGTTATAAACGTATAAGACGGTGCTCGTGGGATCGATATCTGTATTTCCCCAAGCTGAGTAGTTTCCACATAGGTATATATTATTGGCCGTGTCAGTGGCAATATCAGTCCAAAGCACATTCGTTGGCTCATTTATCTCCCACAAAAGTACGCCTGACGAATCTATTTTTTTAATGGTTTGATTTCCGACAACATAAATGGTTTCATTCGCACCTATTGTTGCGACATCATAACTACTGGAACCGGCTGTAAAATAAGTGTTTACCCAAACAAGATCGTTGTTTAGTGTATATTTTGCAACAAATAATTTGTGGTCGACGGGATTCAAGGTGTCGATTGTCGGTCCTAGATCAAAATCAGCCAATCCTTTAAAGGTTCCAATTAAATAGAGGAATCCACTCTCTGAAATTAGAATTTCATTGATTCTCAAATAGTCAGAATACTCAATCTTACTGGCGGATAGAAAATTGCCATTGGGATCTAATTTTAACATGAAATGACCAATTTGTCCAGGTGTAATGATGTTATATACCGAATTGCTGGGATCCACGTCGATGGTGTCATAGAAATATCCAATAAGATATAGGTTATCAACTGAATCAACAGCGATGCATGGTGCGCCGTCATATCCAAAACCGCCAATTGATTTCCCCCATAAGAAATTACCATTATTATCGAGTTTTTGTATGAAAATATCCTGATCGTATTCCGCTGGTGAAACGATGTTGAACACTGCTGGGCTAGGATCTAAATCGAGCGTATCGTTGAAATGACCTACGTTGTAAATATCTCCATTTGCACCAAGTTCGATGGCTTCACTGGACTCATTAAGGGTGCCATTGTGTGCAGCAACCCAATCAAAAACGAGACTTTGAGTCAATGCATTTTCTGAACTTAAGAAAAGTAGAAAACTTGTACAGAAAAGGCTTAGCTTTATATTCATGCTTCCAGATTTGCTCGAGATCTTATTGTTTCTAGATCATATTGGAGGAACTCTAAAATTACGACTTCTCGCTCAAGTGTAATTGATTTTCGTATTAAAATGAAGTCGAATGAAAAACGTGTGGAGCGATTATTCCTTTTTTATCCAACTAAAGTTCGACCCCAAGAATACAAATGTCGTCGGTCTGCTCGTGATCTCCTTTCCATGCGAGATGGGTTTCATGGATGAATTCCTTCTGTGCTTCAAGATTCAAGGATTTTTTTTCGGAAAGCAAACCATGTAGATTCTTCGATAGAAATTTTTTGTTATTCGGTCCGCCAAACTGATCCTGGAATCCATCTGAGCCCAAATACAGTCGATCGCCTTTTTCGAAAGAGATGGTGGTCACCTCAAATCCTCTATTGGATTGAATTTGCCAGCCTCCGATTGGATAACCACTACTTGAATGTACTTCGGTTTCGCCAGTGGTTTTCACCAACAACAATTTTCGGTTGGCCGATGAAAAGAAGATTTTGCCTTCGTTATCATCAATGGCAACAATGGCAA
>JBFYPU010000054.1:0-3666 GCA_041303175.1 Crocinitomicaceae bacterium
GTAAGCACGTTTTTATTGAGAAACCAGTAACGGAAACGGTGGACGAAGCACGAAAATTAATCAATCTTGCAAATGAAGCAGGAGTGAAGGTTCAAGTTGGTCACGTTGAACGATTCAACCCAGCATTTCAAGCGGCGATACCCTATTTCAATAAACCAATGTTTATCGAAACGCATCGTTTGGCGCAATTCAATCCGCGTGGTACAGATGTGCCGGTAGTATTGGACCTCATGATTCACGATTTGGATGCAATTTTAAGTGTTGTGAAATCACCTGTCAAACGAATTTCAGCTTCAGGTGTTTCGGTTGTGAGTGACACGCCTGACATTGCGAATGCGCGCATCGAATTTGAAAATGGGTGTGTGGCGAATTTAACTGCAAGTAGAATCTCCATGAAGAACATGCGTAAATCGCGTTTCTTTCAGAAGGATGCTTACATCAGCGTCGATTTTCTCGATAAGGAATTGGAGGTTGTTAGCATGGTTGATGTGGTAGGTGAGCCCGATCCGTTTGACATTGTTTTCGATTTGGGAGCTGGTAAGCCAATCAAGAAAATTATTTTCGATAAACCTGATTTGGAGCCAATCAATGCGATAAAAGAAGAATTGGCTTCTTTCTATCATGCGATTGTAACGGATACAACGCCTATCGTACCGCTCGAAGATGGTTACCATGCCTTAGATGTTGCTCAACAAATCGTGGATAAATTAAAGGCATCAACTGCCTTGGTTGGACAATAAGCGGAAAATTTGTTCGTTAAAGAGGTACTACAAAATACTATGAAACAATTCCTTCTTTTCGCTGCACTCTTTTTTGCGTTCAGCTCGTGTATTAAAAACAATCCCGATCCAGCTTGGATTCAAATAAATAAGTGGACGTTGGAGCCGAATATCTTATCTGCGAACGATCCAGGAGTACTAACTGAAAGTATCACAAATGGGTGGGTCTACGTTGACGGTGAGCTTATTGGTGTGTTCGAATTACCTTGCACGATTCCGGTGCTTCAAACAGGATCTAAAACCATTCAGGTTTATCCTACAATTTTGAACAATGGAATTTCGGCCACGAAGAAAATTTATCCTTTCATGGAAGTCTATGAAGTGACAGCAAACTTGGTTGCGAATGAAACAGTGACCCTAAACCCAGTAACTAGATACAAAGCAAGCGCGGAATTTTGGATAGAGGATTTTGAATTGGCCAGTAATAATATCGAAACCGATCCAAATTCATTGACCGTACACACTACTTCAAGCGACCCACTGATCATTCAGCCATTGAACGGCAATCAGTTCTGTCGAATCACCTTGGATGCTACAAATAATACATGGGTTGGTTATAGCACTGGTGCCTCATCGCTTATGTTGGATCAGGGTCAGGAAGTTTATCTAGAAATTGACTATCACAATTCAAACCGCATCACAACGGGATTACTCGCTGTAAGTTCATCGGGTACTCAGGACAATCCGAACATTCAGTTGAATCCTCAAGATGATGGGGAAATTGAATGGAAGAAAATTTACATCGATTTGCGTGAAATCATCTCTGGTTCGGCTAGCGATGCTCAATTCCAATTGTCCTTTCAAGCCTTGATTGATGATGGAGAATCGACAGGTGAAATAAACATTGATAACATCAAAGTAGTTCATTTTTAATGAATACAAGGCGGCTCACTTTCTTGTTGATCTTAGTGGATTGGATTACGGCAATTGCTGCCTGGGGATCGTTCTACTACGTCAGAAAGGTTAAGCTCGAACTGACTGAATTCACCGTTAATGAGTCATTCTATTACGGCATTCTGTTTATTCCAATTGCTTGGGTTCTTTTGTACACCTTGCAAGGATCTTACCATGATGTGCGCAGATTGCATCGAATTAAAATTTTTAATCTCTCTTTTGTTGGAACTGTAATAGGCGTAATGTTATTGTTCTTCGTCCTTCTGCTGGATGACGAAATTAACGGTTACAAACAGTATTATTCAGCTGTATTTTTGCTTTTTGCCATTCATTTTTCATTGACGTTCATTCCACGACTCATTATTGTGAGCATGATCGTATCAAGAATTCACAGTCGCAAGGCAGGTTTTAGAACGATGATCATTGGTGGAAGTGAAAAGGCCATCGAAATTTACAATGAGATTCAAAGTTTGCCGAAAGGTACAGGGAACATGTTCGTGGGTTTCATCAATTTGAACGGCGTCGATCGGCAGTTGGAAAAGAATTTGACGTATTTAGGTCATGTTGACAATGTCGAAGCGATTTTGAGGAAAAATGCAATCGAACAGGTGATTATCGCCGTGGAAAGTGTTGAACATGATCGATTGAGAAACCTGATTTCTAGATTGGAAGGTGGTGATGTGAAGATCAAAATCCTTCCCGATATGTACGATATTCTTTCAGGAACGGTGAAAAT
Source organism: Crocinitomicaceae bacterium (assembly GCA_041303175.1). GTDB lineage: Bacteria > Bacteroidota > Bacteroidia > Flavobacteriales_D > Crocinitomicaceae > UBA4466. The sequence continues at coordinate 2,410 of JBFYPU010000054.1, forward strand.
GAATAATATTTTTGGTGCGTTATTGATTGAAGTGAACACGGACGTAATGCCGATTTGGCAGCGAATTACGAAACGCATTATTGACGTCGTTGCATCGGCAATTTCCCTCGTCATCTTGACGCCCATGTTCATTGTTCTTGGGATTTTGGTAAAAACCTCTTCTCCCGGACCGATCTTGTTTTTTCAGGAGCGAATTGGCAAAAACGGCGTCACGTTCAATATCATAAAGTTTCGAACCATGGTTACGGATGCCGAGAAGGCTGGACCACAATTGTCTTCGTCAAACGATCCGCGAATTACGAAAATCGGTCGCTTTATGCGAAAATCGCGTTTGGACGAATTCCCTCAATTTTGGAACGTGTTGGTTGGAGATATGTCGTTGGTGGGACCTCGACCAGAACGGCAATTTTTCATTGATCAAATCGCGAAAATTGAGCCTCAATTTCATCAGCTAACCAAAGTTAGGCCGGGAATTACCTCCTGGGGCCAAGTGAAATATGGCTACGCGGAAAACGTTTCGCAAATGCTTGCACGCATGAAATTTGATTTACTCTATCTGAATAACCGAACGCTGTCACTCGATTTTAAGATCATGCTGTACACGATTTTGATTATTTTCAAAGGGAAGGGGAAGTAGGTTTTGTATCATTAATTGAGATTTATTCATATATTATTTTTCGAGTGAAAAGTACTAACCAACCAAATTCTGCGCATCTTTTTATATCATGCTTACTTGCTATTTTCATACATACACCAACATTTGCCACAAATTATTTGGACAGTATAAAAAAGGCAGTAACAAGAACTTCTGACCCTATAAAAAAAGCCTATTTATACAACGAAATTAGCTGGGAAATTGCACCAACTGATTTTGAGAACTCGCTGGTTTATGCTCAAAAAGCGTTGGTTTTAGCAAAAGGAAAATCTCTCAAAGAAGTCGCAACAGCATACAACAGAATTGGTGGAGCGTATGATCTGCATGGGCATTATGAAAAAGCAATAAAAAATTACCAATTGTGTGCCGATTTGAGAAAATCGATGAAAGATTCCTTAGGCTATTCAAATGCGCTAATCAACATCGGTGCGGTTTATTACTACATGGGAGTGTATAGCAGCGCGCTAGATTTCTATCAAAAAGCGGCAACCATCAAGAATCAGATCAATGATACCAAAGGTCGCTCTCAGGTATTGAACAATATTGGCTTAATCTACCGCGTACAAAAAAAATACACACAAGCCATTGAAACCTTTAAAGTT
>JBFYPU010000055.1:0-7989 GCA_041303175.1 Crocinitomicaceae bacterium
GTAGGTTTTAGTTAAATGTACAGATAAGATTGATAGTCGGTTCAAATTGACATGATTTTTTTGATGCGGCGATGGATTGCAATCCGTTGCCGCGCATGGCAATGCGCGGCAACGGTTAAAAAAACTTCTTATTGTCCTGCACCATTCTCCGCAACAACGGACTTGGGCGGTAGCGATCTTCGCCGTATTCTTCATACAACGTTTGGAGTTTGCTTAGCACATACTCCAAGCCAAGTTCATCCGCCCACGTGAGCAGTCCTTTTGGATAATTCACCCCTTTTGTCATGGCGAGATCAATGGATTCTTTGGAGGCGATGTTGAGGAAAAGTGCGTCTACGGCTTCGTTAATGAGCATCACTAAAATTCGCTCAAAAATTGCGGTCCCTAATTCACGGTTTTGCGTGGGTTCGGGAAACACGGCACCTTCCGCATAATTGTAGTAGCCACGGTCCGATTTGCGACCAAAATATCCCGCTTCAGCATGTCGTTTTTGGGTGAAAGAGGGTTTGTAGCGCGGATCGAAATAGAAGGCTGTGAAAACGGTTTCGGTAACTGTATAATTGACGTCGTTTCCAATGTAATCCATCAAGGTGAAAGGCCCCATGCGGAATCCACCTATTTCGGTCATAGCCCAGTCGATGGTTGCAAAATCGGCAACGCCTTCTTCATATATTCGGAGTGCTTCACCATAAAATGGTCGGGCAACGCGGTTCACGATGAATCCTGGTGTGTCTTTGCAGGAAACGGTGACTTTTCCCCACGCGTCGATGAGTTCGGTGGTTTGCTTGAAAATTTCAGCGGAGGTTTGCACCGCAGGGATGATTTCCACCAAGGGCATCAAGGGCGCTGGATTGAAGAAATGAATCCCTACCATTCGGTCTGATTTTTCCAATGCTGCGGCAATGGAGGCGATGGAAAGTGAGGAGGTGTTGGACGCCAAAATACACTGCCCCGAAACAATTTGTTCGATGTGTGCAAATGCCTTTTTCTTGATCTCTAAATTTTCGATAATTGCTTCAATCACTAATCCGCATGGTGCGAAATCGTGAACATCTTGGCTATACGTGATGCGCGCTTGCAGTGCCGCAGATTCTTCACTGGTCATCTTCTCCTTTTCCACGAGCCGTCCGAGCAATGACTCCAAATTTGACTTCGATTTCATCAAAATCTGTTCATTCAAATCCACCAACACCACGTGGTGGTTGTTTTGCGCAGCTACCTGCACAATTCCTGCTCCCATGGTTCCCGCACCGAGAACACCCACTGTCATTTTTTCCATACTTCAAATTTAACGATTGTATTGATGGTATGGGAGTGATTTTCCAAAAAAATGAGAGTCGGCCCGTTGGAAAAAAACCCTCATGTCTCGGCTTTACATAACGGATTAAACGATTGATCATACCAATTTTTCATCCAAAGCGCAAGCCCTAGCCCCGATGGGAGCGGCATCCTCAGGCTTTACAGTCTGAGATATAGCGGACAGCGGGAAAGAGCTTCCATTTCGACAAGCTCAATGTCCGCTTTGTGTCACTTGTCGGTCACTTTCCGTTCCCATTTCTTGATCCGCCAACTGACGGATCGGCTTGTCAGTGATTGCAGTGTTCGTATGATGTCCAGTCAGGGTTCGCTGGTAAATTACTTACCACTAAAAACAGGCATTCGCTTCTCCATAAACGCATTCACGCCTTCTTTGAAATCGTCTGTGTGACCGGCTTCGGTTTGGAGGATTTCTTCGAGGTGCAGTTGCTCTGTGAGGGTGTTGTTCCACGATTGGTTGACGGCTTTTTTGGTGAGTCCGAGTCCGCGGGTAGGCATTTTGGCTAACTTTTCGGCGAAGGTTGTCACTTCTGTTTCGAAGGAATCGTCGCTTACTACTTTGTAGATCATGTTCATGGCTTCGGCATCTTTCGCTGAAATTTTGTCGCCAGTGAACATGAGCGCGAGGGCTTTTTGCATTCCGATGATGCGCGGTAAGAAAAAGGTTCCGCCCGAATCGGGAATGAGTCCAATTTTTGAAAATGCTTGGATGAAACTTGCGCTTTCAGAAGCAATGGTGATGTCGCAGGCCAAGGCAATGTTGGCACCTGCACCCGCCGCAACGCCATTTACAGCAGCAATAATTGGTTTTTCAATGTTTCGAATCCGCTCGATTATGGGGTTGTAATGTTCGCGCACAATGGCTTCCATTTCGGGTCCATTCGGATCGGTGGCTTCTGCCAAATCTTGTCCCGCGCAAAAGGCTTTTCCTTCACCGGTGATGACAATGGCGCGCACTTCATAGTTCTTTTCGCATTCGTCGAGGGTTCTTTGTAAGTCAAAGGCCATTGCTTGGTTGAAGGAGTTGAAGACGTTTGGTCGATTCAATTTTATGTGGCAAACACCATTTTTTTGCGTGATGATCAAGTCCATTTGTATAGATTTTGCACGAAGATAATGAAATGGATGATTGGAATTTTGGATTTTTGGACGCTATGCGTTGGATTTTGTACAATCAAATCTCCAATACCGACGAAGTCACCAGCGTTAGCTACCGCGGTAGCAGCCACCAAGTGAATCGGATGCTCGAAATTCATGCACCACAATGGTCACAAAGGTCACAACGAAGACAAGTATTGCCCTTCGGTCAATGGCACGGAGAAAGTGGATGGTTAGAAAACAAGACGGCTCATCGGAAAATCGGACACTCGAAAAATCAGATCATCGGTAGTCGGTACTCGAATCTGTAAATCAAATGTTCGTTACTCGGTACTCGGAGGATCGCATCATCCAAAAATCTAACCTTCCAATAATCCAGCAATCTACTTACCCTACCCTTCGTAATTGATTCAAGCTCGTATAAAACAAATAACCCTCGACGTTCGGGTAATTCATCGCGCTTAAAACAGCTTGATATTCTTGTACTTGCTTGGTGTCTTTCGCAGCAGGAATCCCCGTTTTGTAGTCTACAATCACCGTGGAATTTTCCTTCAGTATAATTCGATCTGGGCGAACGTTTTTCTCTGCTCCCACAATGAATTCCTGTTCGGAAAGCACGGAAATCTGGTCATCAAAAAGCGCACGGTATTCCTCTTGTTCAAAAATAGCCTGTAATTTCATTAACAATTCCTCACGGTTTTCAGCCGAGATCTCTCCCGATTTGATGCCGATTTCTACCTTTGAAGCAATTTCCTCTGGACGTTCAATTCGACTGATTAGGTCATGAAACTGAATTCCAAATTGCTTGGCTTCTGACAAATAATCCTTGGCTCCCAATTCTTCCTGATCCTGAAGCGAAATGTGTGGAAACCACAAGCGATCTTGAATAGCTGCTGGAACCATCACTTGTGTTTCTTCCTCCTGCGCATGCGGAGAGCGAGCGCCATCGTTCATGTCAACTTCCACCACTCCATCTTGCTCGGTAGAAAGATTCATTTTTTGCAAAACAGCGTGAAAAATTTGACCAAATTTCCCCTTTTCATACGCATTGTGGATGTACAATCGCTCAATGGGCCTAGTCATTGCCACATAACTCACGTTCACATTGTCGGTCAAAATTTGTGCTTCCTCTTCCGTTTTTGCTTCGATCAGAACATCCAAAAAATCATCTTTATTCGGACGCTTGTAGATCACAAAATCACCTGTTTCAAGCAAAAACTCCGACGAATTCTGCAATTTAAAATCCATGTTTGGGAGCATCACAACTGGAAATTCCAAGCCCTTCGATTTATGAATCGTCATGATCTTAATCGCATCACTACTTTCAGGAATTTGGACAGCAATTTTGCCCTTTTTCGTAGCATATTCCTCTAGAAACAGTTGCAAATTTGGCCCGCGTTTTTGTCCAAATTCAAATGCAATATCTGCCAAATGGTGCAAATAGGGATCGGCCAATTCATTATAGTTCATCATCCGATAAAACGATTGAATCACATCATAAATCCCTTCATATTTCATAAAAAATGCCTTCGATCCGCCGAAATGGTCCGACAAAAATTGCTGATCGTTGAATGTGCGATACGTTTTGCCACTTTCCGATTGGAATTCCTGTAAATACGTGCTATATTCGTTGTACGTGTCAGCATTGATTCGAAAGAAAATTTCCGCAAAGCGTTTTGTTTCAGTCGCTCCACTTGGTGTCAATCGTCGGTGCAAATACGCAATGGTCAGCTGAACCCTAAGGTTGGTGTTGATCAACAAGGAATCGGTAGAAACCACTTTATAGCCCAAGTTCGTGAGTCCAATCGCCCAATTGTTGCAAATTCTATTTGTCCCACCAAGAATACAGATGTCACCCGGTGAAAAACCCGCTTCAATACATTCGTCCACCCACGTTTTTAGGATCGGAACCAGCTCACTCGACTCCATTTTTTCTTCCTTCGAAATGACGCGAATGCGGCCGTTCAGCGTCGACATGGCATGCTGCGAAACAGAATTGTAGAAATCAACGGATGCAGTCGGCAGAATGTTCCGCATTTCTTCAAAAAAAGCGTTGTTCCACTGCACAATAAGCAGACTCGATCGCCAGTTATTTTCGAGCGGTAGCACTTCCCCCATTTCGCTGAAATAGGCCGATTGATCGGCCACAACTGCATCGTTTTCGGGATTATAAATTGCTGGCAAGGCCACAAACTGATCCGCCACACCATTTTTGAAGCGGTAAATGGACTGTTTCGGATCACCAACTATCAAATTCGTGTGATTCTCCGAAATGGAATTGTGCACCAACGGCACCAAATTCAGCCACTGCAAACGCGATGTATCTTGAAACTCATCGAGCAAAAAATGCTGAAAGCGCGTCCCCAATCGTTCATAGATGAATGGCGCATTCTCGTTCTGGATCAATTGCGAAATCAAGGTGTTGAACTCCGAAATGCGGATCAATTGCTCTTCCTTCTTCACTCGATGCAATGCGCTCGCCATGTATTGAAGCAGCGCCATATTGAAAAAATTCCGCAAGAAAAGTGCCAACGACGCATATTCTTCGACGTGCGATTCCCAAAAGGCGTTCAAAGAAAGCAACTCAGTGCGCCATCCTTCAGGGAAAAATTTCTTCGGTGTCGATTCTTTTTCCATGTACCCTGCAAAGGAAGGTGTAAAGAGCGGAAGCATTTCGAAGGACGTGAATCCAGCAATTTTTGCTACCCGCTTCTCTGTGGTGCTACCCCCGTGAATAAAGGTTGAATCGTATTGATTTCCTTCAAAAACCGATTTCAATGCACTTACACGCGCCGCGAATTCAGCGTCCAAGTGCTTTTTCCGATGAATCAATCGACCGTATTGATCTTCGGTAAAATCCATTTCGAGCAAGCGCGCGACGATTCGATTGTTCTTTTCACTGTTTAAAATTGACCCGAAATTGATCAATTCCTGTCTGAAATTCCACGATTTATCCTCGTCGAGATTCGATTTGGCGTATTCAAACACTAATTTATTAAGCGATTGATTGCCATTTTCACCGAGCTGATTAAGAATGTCATCCACAATCAATTCGATCAATTCCGATTCGTCCAGTACCACTTCAAACTCGGCAGGTAAATCCAAATCACGACCAAACGACTTGATCAAACGGAGGTTAAATTTATCGATGGTCATCACATGGAAATCTTCGTAACTGTGCAAAATCAATTTCAATGAGTTTCCACAGCGCGCAATCACTTCGTCGGTTGATACATCCAATTTTTTGGCAATGTCATGGGTTAAACCCTTTGCTTTATTGAAAAAATGATCAGGCGAACTGATTTGATCCAGCGCAGAAATGATCCGTTCTTTCATTTCTAAGGCGGCCTTGTTCGTGAAGGTCATCGCAATAATCCCTGAAAAAGCATCAGGACGCTTGTTATCGCCAATGAGCAATTCCACAAATTCCTTCACCAAATGATAGGTTTTTCCACTCCCCGCCGAAGCGTTAAAAATTTTCAGCGGACGGATTCGTTCGGGTTTTTCTTTGCTCATGCCGACTAAGGTACAACTTCAATTGGAAATCAATGTTACTTGACCACTCAATAAATTCGCGAGACTTTCGTTTTTTTAGTTGACTATAATTCCGTAAATTTGTTAGGTATGGTAAATCGATCAAGGCATATTTTTTCCATTTTTTGCGCTGGCTTCATTCTGATGTCGTGCGAAGATGATGTGATTGAACCACCCATTGACACGACTTCGGATCAACTGCGTGTGGAGCTTCAGCCTATGTTTGGTGGTCAAACCCTCTATTTGGATTCCACCTACACAACAGTTGAGGGCTACGATGTTCAATTCACAGATCTCAAAATGATTGCTGAGAATGTGAGAAACGGCAACGAACAACTGCTAGATGCGGGATTGTTCGATTACCGCGAAAAAGGCACTTTGTTTTTTACGGCAACTGGAAAGGCATCTGAATCCGCTGTGCTAACAGCAAATTTGGGAGTTCAATCTACAGTCAACCATAGCGACCCATCTGCCTTTTCGAATGAAAGTGTCCTGAACATCTCCAACAGTGGTGGCATGCACTGGGGATGGAGTTCTGGTTACATTTTTATGAAAGTTGAAGCAAAAGTGGACACCATTCCGAATGGCATTCCGCTGTTTGATCATACGGTGGTCTTCCACATTGGTCAAGACGTGAATCTTCAAACGCTCTCTTTTAGCGGGATTAATTGGCAACCAACAGGCGCAAATGCCTACCGTTTTCCACTCAAATTAGATCTGGCTAAATTCTTACAAAACGGTGCGCAAACCATTGATTTGAAAACAGAATACACTTCACATACCGCTCCCGGGCAAGAAGTCCTCTCCTTAAAAGTGATTGAAAATTTTAAAGCAGCTATCTCCGAATTTTAATGAAATACCTCCTCGTTACGTTTGTTGTAATATCCGTGATTCTTTCTTGCAAGAAGGACAAAGTGGGATATGAACCAACACCGTATGTGCTTCAGATTCCGTCGCATTTTCCAGACATGATTATTCCGGAAGATAATCCGATGACGGTGGAAGGTGTTGAATTGGGTCGGATGCTGTTTTATGAAACAAAACTGAGTGGCGATAATACGATGTCCTGCGCTTCATGTCACGCTCCTTCGAGTGCTTTTTCTGATCCCAACCAATTTTCGACAGGAATCGATGGCATCCAAGGAACACGCAATTCAATGGCTTTGATCAATTTAGGTTGGGATGATTTTTTCTTTTGGGACGGACGCTCAGCTACACTGGAAGATCAAATTTTACTCCCTGTTGAAGATCCGATTGAACTGCACACTACCTGGAAAAAAGTGGTCGCCGATCTGAGCGCATCCGAGGACTATCGAAACATGTTTTTCAGAGCATTCGGTTCTGCCGGGGTTGATTCCACACGAGCAGCAAAAGCAATTGCGCAATTTCTACGCACCATGATTTCGGGCTCTTCGAAGTTTGACGTGATGTATAAACATGAGAATGGGCTGAGCTTAAGCGCTTCTGAACAAGCTATTTACACCACAATCACACCTTCCGAATGGTCTGGCTATGACCTTTTTAAAAGTTTGAATGGGGCGGATTGCTTTCATTGTCACAACGGACCTCTCATGCAGGTGAAAAAGTTTTCGAACAACGGATTGGATGCCACATTTACGGATTTAGGAAGAGGCGCAATCACTGGAAATCCAAATGACAACGGGAAATTTAAAGTGCCAACATTGCGTAACATTGCGTATTCTGCGCCTTATATGCATGACGGTCGATTCGCGACCCTAGATGAAGTGATCAATCACTATTCATTTGGAGTATCGATGAGTCCAACAATTGATCCGCTCATTGAATTCGCAAGCCAAGGAGGGGTTCAACTGGACGCCTTCGAAAAGAACTTATTGAAACAATTTTTATTGACATTATCGGACGAATCGTTCATAAATAACCCGGCGTTTCAGAAGCCGAACTGATAGTTAACATGAGAGACGAGAGAAGATTAACAACGGAAGAAAAAGCCTTAAAAGTAAACCTAACAAACGACATTTACGGATGCTTTGCGGAGATAGGTGCTGGACAAGAAGTAGC
>JBFYPU010000056.1:0-16509 GCA_041303175.1 Crocinitomicaceae bacterium
CCTGGAGCGCTAGATGCTGCCTTGTTAATGGTGTATCACACGAGCTTGGCACAAGGCGCGAGCGACTATGAACTTTATCGGAAATCCATTGCTGGCGGTAGCTATAACACCGTGTTGGCAAATGTGGAGGAGTTGTATCAACAGTTTGGTGGTGGAATCGAGAAGCACATCAATGGAATTCGACGTTTTGCACACTACATGAACAACCTTTCCAATACTGCGCCGTCAGGCTTGTTCCTGATTGGCAAAGGAATACGAGAAGCGAATTTGAATTCCATCACGTCAGACGGTCCTGGGACACGATTCAGCCCAAGTCGTTTTCAACAATCACTCATACCATCCTTCGGACATCCATCGAGTGATGCCGCGATCACAGCAGGTTTGGAAGGTTCATACAACTGGAGGCCTTTAGTGCCAACGGGTAGAATTTCAGTGCGATCAGAATCTGAGTTGCAAGCATATTTGGCTAAGGTGATTGAATACGAGGCGGAACAAGATTCCAACGCGGTTTATGACACACCAAATAAAGATTGGCAGAAGCAAGTCATCCATTTTGCTGGAGGATCATCAACTCAGGAGCAAACGGATTTTCAAGCCAAAATGAACACTTTAAAGTCAATTATAACTGATTCGCTTTTTGGAGGAAACGTTACAAGTATCTACAAAACAACAAGCAATCCATTGGATCCAACCATCTTACAATCGGTTACGGATCGGCTAGAGCAAGGAGTTAGTTTAATGAGTTATTTGGGTCACGCTTCGCCGACAAATAGTGGGTTTGAAATCAATTTAGATGATCCATCTAGCTGGAATAATTCGGGGAAATACCCAGTAATGCTCGTGAATTCCTGCTACAATGGAAATATTTTTCAGCTAAGTAATTCGAAATCTGAGGAGTTTGTGCAACAAGCTGGTTATGGTGCCATCGCTTACATTGCGTCTGTGTTTTTGGGCGAGGCAAACAATCTTTCGATCTATTCGAGTGAGTTGTACCGTCAATTTACACGATTTGATTATTCCGGAACGCTCGCTGAGCAGATGCAAACCACCATACAAAATATGGAAGCAACGAATGGATCATTTTTTATGGAGGCCACAGCTGCGCAAATGGTCTTGAATGGCGACCCAATGCTTCGACTCAATTGGCACACAAAACCTGAAATAGAGCTGCTTCCGGAGCGAGTGTTTTTTACTCCTTCAGACATTGATTTATTGACTGACAGTATTGAAATGCACATTGTACTAACGAATCTTGGGAAGGCAGTTACCCAACCATTCAACCTTCAAGTTACGCGTGATTTTCCGCAATCTTCAACAGATTCGATCTATTCCTTTCAGATCAATAAATTGTATTATAAAGATACATTCTCCTTCAAAATGCCGCTTCAACCCACGATCAGTTTTGGTTTGAACTCATTTTCAATCTTTGTGGATCTTCCTTCTCAGATTGGCGAAGTGTATGACGAGGTGAGCAACAATCAAATCACTAAAACGCTATTCATTGATATTGACGGAATAATTCCTGTGATTCCATTCGATTTTGCTGTTGTACCGAGAGATAGCGTCACCGTAAAAGCGTCTACCATCAACCCAATTGCCGATTACAACACGTATCGCTTTGAGATCGACACAACGGATTTGTTCAACAGTCCTGAACATCGCTTTGCACTCGTTTCGGGTTTTGGCGGTGTGAAAGAGGTGAATCCGTCCGAATGGCTAGGTGCGTCATCGGGCACATCGAATCCTTTGGTCTGTGCAGATAGCGTGGTTTATTTTTGGCGTGCCGCAGTGAATGATCCTGTTCCAGTTTGGCGCGAGTTTTCGTTTCAATACATTGAAGGAAAAGAAGGTTGGGGTCAAGATCATTTCTTTCAGTTCAAGAAAAATACGTTCGATGGGATCGTCTATGACCGTCCTACGCGCTCGCGAGAATTTGGGAACAATTCCAAAGTGTTATTGTGCAAGGCTCTTTCTAACATTACGTTTGGAAACTATACCGAAAATCAATGGTCGATGGACGGAAACTACTTCAATGACAATTACGGTGTTGGGAATTTCACGCCCAAATTGCATGTTGCCATCATAGATCCTATCACCCTAGAGCCATGGTATACGCACTTTATTCATCCGGGTACTGGCGTAGAGACGAATCCAGATCACAGCTTTGGTAACAACAATAATTTGAACGGTTCGTGGTACTACAACCTCTCAAATTCGAGGGCGATGAACATTTTCACATTCAATCAAAATGATCCTGTGAAATTGGACTCGTTTATGTCAATGATCAACACGCACGTTCCTGACAGTCATTATATTTTAATCTACACGCCGTTCACTACGCAGTATAACAATTGGATTGCTGCCGATTCCGCGGGAATGTTTGGCTTGTTTCAAGGACTCGGTTCAGACAGTATTTACGCTGGTCGTCCCGAATTGCCTTTTATTTTCTTCTGCAAAAAAGGTGACCCGAACTCGGTGGTAGAAAAATTTGTAGAGGTGCCTGGTGGCGAGGTTTCTGTTTCGATCAACATTGCTGGGAAAGACTACACAGGAATGGAAAGTTCCACCCTAATTGGCCCAGCCGCTAAGTGGGGAAATGTCTATTGGAAACAAGATCCCGAAGAAATGGTTTCTGCTGACACCACGCGCCTGAGGATCAGAACCTACACAATTTCGGGGGTGCTGCAGTCAACCATTGACACGCTGTTTACACTCAATGATTCCATTTTGGATTTGAACTCCATAGTGGATGCAGCCCAATTTCCATACATCAATCTGCAAGCGAATTATGTGGACACGTTTACACTCACACCTGCACAGATTGATCGATGGCACGTGCTTTATGATCCATTGCCCGAAGCAGCGATCGATGGCACAAATCCATACACATTTACTGCTACATCGGACACATTGGAGGCTGGACAAACCTTTGATTTCGCGGTTGACGTTAAGAATATTTTCAGTGTCGACATGGACTCCTTGTTGATCTCCTATTGGATTGAAGACGGAAATCAAACAAAGCATCCGATTGCTTATGCGCGGCAGGACTCATTGTTAGTGGGCGAAACGCTGCGCGATATCGTGACCATTGAAACGGAAGGTTTAAGTGGGTTGAATTTACTGTGGATGGAAGTGAATCCATACATTAATGGAAGTCTATTCGTAACCGATCAGCCGGAACAACAGCACTTCAATAACGTGTTGCAAATTCCGTTTTTTGTGAATCCTGATGATGTACATCCCTTACTTGATGTGACTTTTAATGGACGACATATTTTGAATGGTGACATCGTCGATCCAACAAGTGAAGTATTGATTACCCTGAAAGATGACAATGAATTTTTGATCATGGACGATGTTTCCGATACCACCAATTTTGGGGTTTATCTGACGGATCCGAATGGTATTCAAGTGCGCATTCCATTTATGGATGCAAGCGGTAATACTGTCATGCAATGGATTCCAGCTGAACCGCAACACAAACGCTTTAAAATTGTATGGCCAAGCAATTGGACGATAGATGGAAAATATACGCTTTTTGTTCAAGGAACGGACAAGAGCGGTAATTTATCGGGCGATTTGGACTATAAAGTTTCGTTTGAAGTCATCCATGAATCCTCGATTACACAAATGATGAACTATCCGAATCCGTTTTCAACGAGTACGCGTTTTGTATTCACGCTGACCGGCTCAGAAGCACCCGATGAAATTTTGATTCAAATAATGACGGTCAGTGGACGTGTGGTTCGAGAAATCACAGAGGACCAGTTGGGTGAAATTCATATTGGACGCAACATCACAGAATATGCGTGGGACGGAACAGATGAATTTGGCGATCCGTTAGCGAATGGAGTGTACCTCTATCGTGTAAAAACCCAGCTTAATGGTGAAGACATCGAACGGCGCGAGTCGGGTGCAGATACTTATTTCACAAAGGAATTTGGGAAGATGTATTTGATGAGGTAAATCGCTAAAACGAATGAAGTATCTGTTTTTATCTATCCTCACAATCAGCTTAGGATCCTGCGAGAAGACAAATCCAGTTCCAGGAGCGATTACCTATCCCGAGTATCATGACGGGAAAATCAATTTGCTAGCTGTGGAAGCAGATACCGTTTACATTAACACATTAACGTATTTCACGCTGGCCGCAAATGTCCCAGCTAATAGAAGTATTAAATTCGTTTTACAACCAGTTGTTCAACCTGCGACTTATGTAGATTGGGGAAGTTTGGGCATGGATGGATCCCCATCGAATCCACATCTGGAGTGGGATTTTTCAGATCAACGAATGATCTACAATTCTTTAGCTGAAGAGTTTGAGGAGGATAAATTCTGTGTGACAAATGGTCAAATTGGCCCTGTTGAACCTTGGACGACATCCGGAGTACTTCATCTGATTATTTATGAAGACCAAACAGAATGGATCACGCGTTACATCACATTGGTTCCAATTTGATGATCCTTATCAGCTTATAATTCATTTAAGCTTTTGCGAAATATCTCACTCCACTTTTGAGAGTATCAACACATCTGTTGCTACTGCACCATCCAATTCGAGGGTCATGCGTTCATTTTTGCACGTCGTAACGGTCCAGTCTGCGTTCAGATCATAAAACGGCGCGAAGGGCGTCAGCGTGAGATTAAGTGTTGTGGGATTCTTTTCAATTCCCGTTGACCAATTGCCCGTGATTGTCGCATCGCCATGTACGGTAATGTCACCATTGTCCGCAAAGGAGAACGAATACGGTTCGAAGACGCTCGTAACATTTACATTATCAATAAAGGCACTCGTCAATTTCCACCGACCATCAACAATGATTCGCTCCACTTTGTTTGGACTTGAATATTTTTCGCAGCTACTGGAAGTTACAACCAAGATTGCAAGCAGAGCCAAGACAGAAATGCGATTTGAAAAGAGGCGAGTGATTGACATGTACAAAAATTAAGCTTCCGTCGTGGGCGTCCCAAAATTCATTGGGGGCATTGGCGGAACGTTTCCATCATCTATAACGCCAAAAGTTTGCTCATATTTTCTCACATTATCTTGAATTGCATAGAGCAATCGTTTTGCGTTTTGTGGCGTCATGATTACACGAGAGCGCACTTTCCCTTTGGGCATTCCAGGCATTAATTGAATAAAATCCGCAACGAATTCTGTCGGCGAATGCGTCAAAATCGTTAGGTTGGAATATACGCCAACTGCCATTTCTTCGGAGAGCTCAATATTTACTTGGTTTTCTTTTTTTGTTTCCATGGTTTAAAGATAATCATTCACGCTCTAAAATGGGATTCGGCTGTCGATAAATTTCCCAAGTCACAATTTGAATGGATTAATTCAATCAAGTTTCGACACTATTGAAATCGATTTTTACTAGAATTAGGTTGAAAATTTTTGTTCGTTAGTGTGCTGTTCAGCAAGAGCAAATGGAAGATGCGCATGAGTGGTGTTTCCTCATCAAGAATTGTTACATGGATCGATAACATGCGCAGCGTTCAAAAAAACTGTGTCAAAATTCTCTCAGCTATCAATGTTGAATTGCGTATATTTAGACGAACTTTGTTAAAGAACTACTGATGAAATTTTACTTCTCCTTTCTCATCGCGCTATTTTTTAGCGCTATTTCCAATACTTCATACTCCCAAAATCACATCCTTCGCTTGAAGTCCGGAGACTATTCGATCGCTTCAACGTCAGATTTAACTTGGACACCCAGCGAATCCATCAACGGTCATTTTTACAGAATCATCGCATTCGAAACGATTCCGAGTGAAGCCCAAAAAAGAAATCTTGGAACTGCTGGAATTCAATTACTTGATTATTTGCCCAATTCTGCCTACTTCGCTTCGATTTCTACTGAAGTGGATTGGTCGGCTCTAGAAAATGCAACCGTGCTAACCATTCTGAACGACTATAAATTATCTCACTTACTTTCGAAGAAAGAATACCCACATTGGACACTTTTCGGAGACACTCAAATTGAGCTGGTTGCGGCCTATTTTGAAGACCTTGCGTATTCGGATGCAGCCAAACAAATCACATCCATTGGCGGAACCATCGTTGAAGAAAATGAAAGTCAGCAGACATTAGTGGTTCGCTTGGCTTTAAATGATATTAATGCCTTGTTTTCTTTGAATGCCTTTTACTATTTTGACGTCATTCCCGAGGAGTCGATGCCGGAAAATGAAAATGCGCGCACCAATCACAGAAGCAACATGCTTTGGTCTGAAAATGCTGATGGCCTTAAATACAATGGTACTGGAATTACAATCATGATGCAAGATGATGGGGTTATTGGTCCACACATCGATTACACGGGCCGCATTGATCAATCGAATTGCAGCGGATGTTCCACGGATCCCGCAAACACGCACGGTGACCACGTTTCTGGAACCATTATGGGCGCAGGTAACTTAGATCCAGCGAATCGAGGAATGGCACACGGTGCTGATCTCCTTGTTTTTAGCTCATCAAATTCAAATTACAATAGTGTTCCAAATCTGTATGACAATGAAGGGTTGACGATCACATCGAAAAGTTACAGCGACGGTTGCAACAGTGGTTACACGTCTCTTGCCCGTCAATTGGATCAGCAAATTTTTGACAGACCGTCCCTCATTCATGTATTTTCTGCCGGAAACAATGGCGCATCAGCATGCAGTCCAAACAATTACGGTGCTGGCGCAACATGGGGAAATATTACCGGTGGGCACAAAATGGGGAAAAATGTCATCACTGTTGGGAACCTCACTCGCTTTGATGTGTTGGCTGGCTCAAGTAGTCGTGGACCCGCTACAGATGGTCGAATCAAGCCCGATGTTTGTGGGGTTGGAACTTCCGTTGTTTCAACGGGACCAGAAAATAGTTACTTCACCTCTACAGGAACGTCGATGTCTTGCCCAGGAATTGCGGGCGTCCTAGCCCAACTGTATGAAGGATACAAAGATTTAAACGGAGGCAACAATCCAGAATCAGCGCTGATCAAGGGATGTGTGTTAAATACCGCGGAAGATCTTGGGAATCCTGGTCCTGATTTCAAATTTGGATGGGGACGCATCAATGCGCGCCGTGCATTTGACGTGATCGCAAGCAATCAATATTTCAGCGGAAGCCTCTCACAAGGTGGAGCGAACAACCACCAAATTACCATTCCAGCCGGCGTTTCAGAGCTGCGCGTTATGGTTTATTGGATGGACAAAGAAGCTTCAACAAACGCGAATCCTGCTTTGGTGAATGATATCAATATGGTGTTGACCGATCCAGCGATGAATGCGTATGATCCATGGGTTTTGGATCCTACTCCTGCCAACGTAAATTTGAATGCCGTGCGCGATATTGACAACCTCAATAACATGGAACAAGTAACGTTAGCGTATCCTCTTTCTGGAACATACAACATTGACTTAACCGGATTTTCCATTCCTGATGGTCCTCAAAATTATTACGTAACCTATTATTTTGTTCGCGACGAAATTACAGTCACCTATCCAAATGGAGGAGAAGGAATCGAAACAGGATCGAGCACCACCGTTCGCTGGGATGCACCTGTAGGCGCGGATCCGTTTACGATTGAATATTCTACCGACAATGGAAGTTCATGGAACGTCGCTGGAACAGCACCTGCTACTTTTAGCTATTACAACTGGGCGACACCGACTGTTGTTTCTGGTTTGGCAAAAGTACGCGTTTCAAGAAATGCCATTTCAGACGAAAGCGATACGGTTTTCACCTTGATTGATGTCCCAGCAAACCTCGAATTTGATTGGATTTGCACAGATTCAGCTAATCTCAAATGGGATCCTGTGGCTGGCGCAACGGCGTACGAGGTGAGTATGCTTGGGGTAAAATACATGGATTCAATCGGAACGACAGCAGTAACAAATTTTACCATCCCCATCGGCGCGTCTACGAATGCTTGGTTCAGTGTGAGAGCTCTTGGCACAAACAATGCACGTGGCGAGCGGGCAATTGCCGTTCAGAAAGGAACCAGTGAGTTTAATTGTAGCTCAAGTCCACCGATTGCTGCATTTAGTGTGGATTGCCCAGAAGCAGGAACTGGCCATTGCTTTGATGTTTCTGATTTGTCCATCAATGTGTTCCCAAGTACGAATTACACATGGTATTTCCCGGGAGGAACACCTGCCACATCAACTGATCCAAATCCAATCGTCTGTTATGATGCACCTGGCGATTATGATGTAGCCCTTGTGGTCGATAATGGAGTGGGCATCGATTCTATGTACACGACGAATGCGATTTATGTGGAATTCACTTCTCAGCTGCCATATTTCGAAGGGTTCGAAAATCAAGTGAGTTTTGTGAACAACGATCAGTGGTCTGTGTTGAGTACTGGAAATAGCCAAGCATTTGCTGTCACAACCGATGCAGCACTTTCTGGAACGAAAAGCGCTCGATTGAACAATTTTTCGCAAGCCGCTGGGTCAGAGGATGAATTGATTTCAGGCCCAATTGATCTTTCGACCTTAGCTCAGTCAGACGCCATGACGCTTACATTCCGGTATTCATACAGAAAGAAAGCCACAGCAAACGAAGAATGGTTAAGGGTATCGGTCACAAAGGGATGTGAAGACGATTGGGCTGTGCGAAGAACAATTTTTGGAGCGGCTTTATCTCCTTTAGCGACCACTTCGACTTGGATTCCAAGTGCAGCTGCAGATTGGACGACTGTTCACATGACGAACGTAACGAATAATTATTTCACGGGAGATTTCCGATTCAAATTTGCGTTTGAAAGTGATGGTGGAAACAACTTCTACTTGGATAATATCAACCTCTATCAAGGTGCACCATCCGAAGAAATTGTTTCAGGATTGAATGAATTGGATCTATCCAATACGGTACTTTATCCGAATCCAACTGATGGTGAAATTAACGTGAGTTTTGATTTGATGAACGCTTCAACGGTTCAATTGAGCGTTATGGATTTAGCAGGGAAACAATTGAAATCGTTCGATATTCAGGCCAACGAAGGCAAAAACCTCGCGTTCATCGACGCGAGTGAATTGTCTTCAGGCGTGTATTTCCTGAATGTAGCTGTTGGTGGTGTCAACCAAAAATTGCGCTTCGTTATTCAATAATCGAGATAAAGGTTATCCGTTTTTTCGTTTTTGGAATCGATACAATGTGAAAAGGCTGTGTCATAATCTCGATGGCAGCTTCTGTTGGTTTGGTGAATTTCGCTGACACTTCGACTGCATCGTTTGTTTCAATCACGGAAACGATTTCGATGGCGTAACCACCTGAAGGTCGTATTTCATCAAAATAAGCCAATACTGTATTTTGATCAAAATCGATGGAAACCTCCTTTTGCGTTTCATTCACGGAGTTCATCTCTGCACGCAAGGTTTCCCAATTATTTTCCGATTGAATGGTCCGTACTTCGTGCCCTCTGATTCCTTCATCTCCATTCCCTGTTAGATAACCACTACTTATACCCGTGAATGGGATTTCCGTTTTGGTCGCGAACTCTATTTCATCTATGGGTTGCGGTGTTTTACATGAAACTAAACTAAATGCGAAAATGGCAACTGCGAAAATGATACGTCCTTTGGATTTCATGTGTTGGGGTTGATGGTGTTTAATGCAAATATACTATTATTCGGGTTTCGACTGCGCTCAACCCGCATCGACTGCAATAGGTAAAATCAAAAAAAAAAGGCAACCTCCTTTCGGAAAATTGCCTTCTCTTTTTATTAACTAAGTATCTCTTCTTTGTCCTTTGGACTAATCTTCGATTACTTCAACTCTTTCCGTCATTTGTTCCATTGATTCTTTCGAACCAACCAACACTTTTTGGAAGTGGCGAACTCCTGTTCCAGCTGGAATCAAGTGACCCACGATAACGTTTTCTTTCAAACCAAGAAGTTCATCTTGTTTACCTGCTATCGCTGCTTCGTTCAATACTTTCGTTGTTTCCTGGAACGATGCCGCAGAAATGAACGATTGTGTTTGAAGTGAAGCTCGTGTGATCCCTTGCAACAACGCTGTAGACGTTGCTGGAATCGCATCTCTTGATTCAACCAAGGCTTTGTCCGAACGTTTCAATTGTGAATTTTCATCACGCAATCTTCGCGCAGAGACAATTTGCCCAGCTTTCAAGGTAGTTGATCCACCATGGTCTGTAATTACTTTCATACCATAGATTGCATCATTCTCTTCCATCACGTCTGCTCTATGAACAGATTGTCCTTCCAAGAATCGCGTATCTCCAGCGTCAACAACTTGTGCTTTCAACATCATTTGTCGAACAATAACCTCAAAGTGCTTGTCATTGATTTTTACCCCTTGAAGTCGGTATACCTCTTGAATTTCATTCACCAAGTATTCCTGAACTTTTGTTGGTCCTTCAATGTTTAGAATGTCGCGTGGTGTAATTGCACCTACCGACAATGCTTGTCCTGCACGAACGAAGTCGTTTTCTTGCACCAAAATGTGTTTCGACAATGGTACGAGGTACTTACGTACATCACCTGTTTTCGATGTGATTTTGATCTCACGGTTACCACGTTTGATTTTCCCGTATTCCGCTACACCGTCGATTTCCGACACTACTGCAGGATTCGATGGGTTACGTGCTTCGAAAAGCTCAGTAACACGTGGGAGACCTCCGGTGATATCCCCAGATTTACCTGCTTTACGTGGGATTTTAACCAAAATTTGACCTGCCTCAATCGATTCACCTTCGCCAACAGAGATGTGTGCGTCTACAGGTAAACTGTATTCGCGCAATACTTCTTTGGTTTTTGGGTCAATGATGTGAATGGCTGGATTTTTCTTTTTGTCACGCGATTCAGTAATTACTTTTTCGGTAAATCCTGTTTGCTCATCGACTTCTTCACGGAAAGTGATTCCTTCGATAATGTGATCAAAAATCACTTTTCCTTTCAATTCGGCAACGATAACGGCATTGTATGGATCCCATTTACAGATTACATCACCACGTTTTACCGAAGCACCGCTTTCCACCATGATTTCCGCACCATAAGGAATGTTACCAGTCATGGTAATGTTTCCTTTCAAGTCTGTTAGTTTCAATTCGGCAGCACGCCCGATCACAACATTCACTTTTTCACCGTCTTTTGACGTACGAACAAGCGTTCGAAGTTCATCGATTTCAATTGTACCAGATGATTTCGCTTTCAAATCGGATTCATCCGCAATGTTAGAGGCAGTACCCCCAACGTGGAATGTTCGAAGTGTCAACTGTGTACCTGGCTCACCAATTGATTGCGCAGCGATAACACCCACGGCATCACCAATTTGCGCATTTCTATGTGTTGCCAAGTTACGTCCATAACATTTAGAACATACGCCTCGGCGCATTTCACATGTCAATACTGAACGGATCTCTACTTCGTCAATCTCCGCTGCTTGAATTGCTTCAGCGATATCTTCTGTAATCAACTGTCCAGCTGCAACGATCAATTCGTCTGTATCCGGAATGAAGACATCTTGAACAACTGAACGTCCGAGAATACGGTCATACAATGGCTCAACGATTTCGTCATTTTTCTTCAATGATGTTGCCACAATTCCTCTCAACGTTCCACAATCGTGCTCGTTGATGACAACGTCTTGCGCAACGTCAACCAAACGACGAGTCAAGTAACCCGCATCGGCTGTTTTCAAGGCTGTATCGGCAAGACCTTTACGCGCCCCGTGCGTGGAGATGAAGTACTCAAGGATGGAAAGACCTTCCTTAAAGTTAGAGAGAATTGGGTTTTCAATAATATCTTGCGATGACGCGCCAGACTTTTGTGGTTTCGCCATCAATCCACGCATACCAGAGAGCTGACGAATTTGTTCTTTCGAACCACGTGCTCCAGAATCGTACATCATGTAGATTGAGTTGAATCCTTGTTTGTCATTTTTCAACTGCTCCATCAAGGTATGCGTCAATCGAGAGTTGGTGTGCGTCCAGATATCAATGATTTGATTGTAACGTTCGTTGTTTGTGATGAGACCCATGTTGTAGTTCGCCATCACTTCTTTTACGTCGCCTTCAGCTTTAGATACCAATGCTTCTTTTTCCTTTGGAATGATAATATCGTCCAAGTTAAACGACAATCCACCAACGAATGCCATGTGGTATCCTAACTCCTTGATGTCATCCAAGAACTGAGCAGTACGTGATGTTCCACATACTTTCAATACGTGACCGATCATGTCTCGAAGCGCTTTTTTGGTCATTACATCGTTGATGTAACCTGCCTCATTCGGTACACGTTCGTTGAAAATCACACGTCCACAAGTCGTTTCAACCAAGCGAGTTTCAATTTGACCGTTCGCGTCCAAATCTTTGGTCATCACTTTAATTGCAGCGTGCAAATCAAGAGCTCCCTCGTTGTTGGCGATGATTACCTCTTCAGGCGAGTAGAAAATTCCACCCTCACCTTTCACGATATCATCACCCATTGTCATTTTGGCCTTTGTAATGTAATAAAGACCCAAGACCATATCCTGTGAAGGTACGGCGATTGGTGCTCCATTCGCTGGGTTCAAAATGTTATGAGAAGCCAACATCAACAATTGTGCTTCCAAAATTGCAGCGTTACCTAAAGGTAAGTGAACCGCCATCTGGTCACCGTCGAAATCGGCGTTGAAGGCTGTTGTTACCAACGGGTGAAGACGGATTGCTTTTCCTTCGATCAATTTCGGTTGGAAAGCTTGAATTCCGAGTCTGTGAAGCGTTGGGGCGCGATTCAAAAGAACTGGATGTCCTTTCAACACGTTTTCCAAAATATCCCAAACCACTGGTTCTTTTCTATCAACAATTTTCTTTGCAGATTTCACTGTTTTTACAATTCCACGTTCAATCATCTTACGGATGATAAATGGTTTGTAAAGTTCCGCAGCCATTCCTTTCGGAAGTCCACATTCGTGCAATTTCAAATCTGGTCCAACAACAATTACGGAACGTGCTGAATAATCCACACGTTTACCGAGTAAGTTTTGACGGAAACGACCTTGTTTACCTTTCAATGAATCAGAAAGTGATTTCAATGGACGATTTGATTCAGTTTTCACTGCAGACGACTTTCTTGAGTTGTCGAACAATGAATCCACTGATTCTTGAAGCATACGCTTCTCGTTACGAAGGATTACCTCTGGTGCTTTGATTTCGATCAATCGTTTCAAACGGTTGTTACGAATAATTACACGACGGTACAAGTCATTCAAATCGGACGTTGCAAAACGACCTCCATCCAATGGTACAAGTGGGCGCAATTCTGGTGGAATAACCGGAACTACTTTCACAATCATCCATTCTGGACGGTTTTCAATACGTTCTTGAGAATCTCTCATGGATTCAACCACTTGAAGGCGTTTCAAGGCTTCGTTCTTGCGTTGTACAGAAGTTTCTGTATTCGCTTTGTGACGAAGGTCGTATGACGTTGCTTCCAAATCCATGGTTCTGAGCAAATCGTACAATGCTTCCGCACCCATTTTCGCGATGAACTTATTTGGATCCGTGTCCTCCAAGTATTGATTTTCCTTTGGAAGTGTATCAAGGATATCCAAGTACTCCTCTTCCGTTAAGAAATCCATTCTAGTCAACTCCCCGCCATCTTCTTTTGTTCCGATACCTGCCTGAATGACAACGTAACGCTCGTAATAGATGATTTGATCCAATTTCTTCGTAGGAAGTCCAAGGAGATAACCAATTTTATTTGGCAACGAACGGAAGTACCAGATGTGCGCAACAGGAACCACCAAAGAGATGTGTCCCATACGCTCACGACGTACTTTCTTTTCCGTTACTTCTACTCCACAACGGTCACAAACAATTCCTTTGTATCGGATTCGTTTATATTTACCACAGTGGCATTCGTAATCTTTAACAGGCCCAAAAATACGCTCGCAGAACAAACCATCTCTTTCAGGTTTGTACGTACGATAGTTAATTGTTTCTGGCTTAAGCACTTCACCACTTGACTTTTCGAGGATCATCTCTGGAGACGCCAACGAAATCGTGATTTTGTTGAAGTTACTTTGTTTTTTTGGTGTATCTTTTCTGTAAGCCATAATATTGCTTGTTTCTTTTGTTCAACTGATGATTAATCCATTGTGACGTTCAGACACAATCCTCTCAATTCGTGCAACAATACGTTGAACGATTCAGGAATTCCTGGTTCAGGAATATTGTCTCCTTTCACGATCGCTTCGTACGCTTTAGCACGTCCAATCACATCATCCGATTTCACGGTTAAGATCTCTTGCAAGATATTCGCAGCTCCAAACGCCTCAAGCGCCCAAACCTCCATCTCACCGAAACGTTGACCTCCAAACTGAGCTTTACCTCCGAGTGGTTGTTGTGTAATCAACGAGTATGGTCCGATAGAACGAGCATGCATTTTGTCATCTACCATGTGTGACAGTTTCAGCATGTAGATCACCCCTACCGTCGCCGTTTGATGGAAACGTTCACCTGTTCCTCCATCGTACAGGTATGTCTTACCAGAGCGTGGAATTCCAGCTTGATCCGAATACTCATCAATTTGAGAAGGGTGTGCTCCGTCGAAGATTGGTGTTGCGAATTTGATTCCCAATTTCTCACCAGCCCATCCAAGAACGGTTTCATAAATTTGACCAAGGTTCATACGTGATGGTACCCCTAGTGGGTTCAACACGATGTCTACTGGCGTTCCATCAGCTAAGAATGGCATATCTTCCGCGCGAACAATATTGGCAACAATACCTTTATTTCCGTGGCGTCCTGCCATTTTATCTCCTACTTTCAATTTACGTTTCTTCGCAACATATACTTTCGCCATTTTCACAATTCCTGCTGGAAGTTCATCTCCAACTGAAATGTGGAATTTCTTGCGTTTGTATGTTCCTAGAAGGTCGTTTGATTTGATGTTGAAGTTGTGAATAACACGACCAATCAAGGTGTTGATTTCTGCATCACCCGTCCATTCTGTTGGATTCACAATAGAATAGTCAATTGCTCCAAGATTTCGTGCCGTGAACTTCGTTCCCTTTTTGATAATCTCTTCCTTAAAGTTATTGAATACTCCCGATGATTTTTGCTCACCGATGATGTCCACTAACTTATCAACCAACTTCAATTTCAATTCAGCAAATTCCTTATCGAAATCAGCATCAAGACTTTCCAAAACTGGTTTATCTTGTGCTTTTGACTTACGGTCTTTGATGGCACGTGAGAACAATTTTTTCTCAATCACTACACCTCTTAATGAAGGTCCAGCTTTCAACGAAGCATCTTTCACGTCACCTGCTTTATCCCCAAAGATTGCGCGCAGCAATTTCTCCTCTGGTGAAGGATCTGTTTCTCCTTTTGGCGTAATTTTACCTATAAGTATGTCCCCTTCTCTGATTTCAGCACCGATACGGATCAATCCGTTTTCGTCCAAATCTTTGGTTGCTTCTTCACTCACGTTAGGAATATCAGCAGTAAGCTCTTCCATTCCACGCTTTGTGTCACGTACATCCAATGAATACTCATCAATGTGGATTGATGTAAAGACATCCTCACGCACCACACGCTCAGAAATCACGATCGCATCCTCAAAGTTATATCCTTTCCAAGGCATGAAGGCAACTTTCAAGTTTTGTCCAAGTGCTAATTCACCTGCTTGCGTTGCGTATCCTTCACACAATACTTGTCCTTCTTCAACTACGTCACCTTTCTGAACGATCGGTTTCAAGTTCATACAAGAACCTTGGTTTGTTTTCGC
Source organism: Crocinitomicaceae bacterium (assembly GCA_041303175.1). Classification (GTDB taxonomy): domain Bacteria; phylum Bacteroidota; class Bacteroidia; order Flavobacteriales_D; family Crocinitomicaceae; genus UBA4466. The sequence continues at coordinate 15,724 of JBFYPU010000056.1, forward strand.
GAATTTCGTCAATGGGTAACGTTTCACCTCACCATCAAAACTCACGAGTTTATCTTCTTTTGTCCAGTTGTATTTCAACACGATTTCATTCGCATCAACATACTCCACGACACCTTGTCCTTCCGCGTTGATCAATACACGAGAATCTTTCGCTACTAACTCTTCGATTCCTGTACCAACGATTGGAGAATTTGGTTGCAACAAAGGAACTGCTTGACGTTGCATGTTCGATCCCATCAAGGCACGATTGGCATCATCATGCTCCAAGAATGGAATAGAAGATGCTGCAATCGATGCAATTTGGTTCGCTCCAACGTCCATAAGCGTCAAGTCTGTTGGCGGAACAACTGGGAAATCACCTTCGTAACGCGCTTTCACGGTTTCGGTTAAGAAATTTCCTTTGTCATCTACCTTCGCATTCGCTTGTGCAATTGTTTGTGCGTCCTCCTCTTCTGCAGAAAGGTAAATCGGCGCTGATTTCGTGTCGATTTTACCATTAACCACCGAACGGTAAGGCGTTTCAATGAATCCAAGTTTGTTGACTTTCGCGAATACACACAACGAAGAAATCAAACCATTGTTTGGTCCCTCTGGTGTTTCGATCGTACATAATCGACCGTAGTGTGTATAGTGAACGTCACGTACCTCAAATCCTGCTCGTTCACGGGAAAGTCCTCCAGGCCCGAGTGCTGACAAACGACGTTTGTGCGTAACCTCCGAGAGTGGATTCGTTTGATCCATGAATTGCGACAACTGATTCGTACCGAAGAACGAGTTGATCACAGA
>JBFYPU010000057.1:0-17295 GCA_041303175.1 Crocinitomicaceae bacterium
ATTCTAGTCATTCAAACAGCTTTCTTGGGAGATGTCATCTTGGCAACGCCCGTTGTGTCTGAGTTGAAACGCCTCTTTCCGAGTGCAGCAATTGACATGCTCGTGAAAAAAGGCAACGAATCGCTGCTGTTGAACAATCCTCATTTGCACCAGTTGTACATTTTGAATAAATCTGAGGGCAAGTGGAAGGCTATTTTTGGATTGATCAAGCAATTCCGGAAAAAAGAATACGATTTGGTCATCAACTTGCACCGTTTTGGCAGTTCAGGTTTGATCACTTCCCTTTCCAAAGGAAAAAAACGCTACGGTTTCAGTAAGAACCCTTTTTCATTTTTATATACCAAACGCTTTGAGCACAAATTTGGTGATGGCACGCATGAGGTGGAGCGGAATTTGTCCATCATTGCTGAGTTTGGGGCACAAAAAAAGGTGAGACCCGAGTTGTTTCCATCTCAAAAGGATCTTGACGCGATTGAGCCATTGGTCAAAGAGAAATACTACTGCATCGCTCCCGCGTCGGTTTGGTTCACAAAACAACTTCCTTCAGAAAAGTGGATAGAGTTGATTCGAAGTTTGGAAACCGATGCTGTGATTTATCTATTAGGAGCGCCATCGGATAGCGTGCTTTGCGAAGAAATAATGAACGAGAGTAACCATTCAGGTGCGGTGAATTTGGCTGGAAAATTGAGCTTGCTGCAATCTGTGGCGCTGATGAAAAGCGCGAAACGATCGTTCGTAAATGATTCTGGTCCCTTGCACTTGGCTTCGAGTGTAAACGCAAACGTTACGGCGTTCTTTTGTTCAACCATTCCAGAATTTGGATTCGGGCCACTTTCAGATGATTCAGAAATCAAGCAAGTACTTGGTTTGAATTGCAGACCATGTGGAATGCATGGACACAAGGCTTGTCCCAAAGGACATTTCAATTGCGCAAAGATTGATTTGGCTTAGATTGAGCCCTCGTCACATTTCTTTCACCATCACATAATCTTCCATCAAATAACCCTTTCCGATTTTTATATCTTCTTCTTTGATGATTTGAAAACCTTGGTGCTTATAGAAATCTACTGCCTTATTGAAGCGATTCACATTCAAATTGACCGTCGCAACGTCGAGTTCACGACCAATTTCGAGTGCTTTCTCGAGGAGTGCCTTACCCAGACCCTGACCATGAGCACTCGCTTGAACGTACAACTTATGGATACGCAGCGTACCGGCATCTGGAAAGTTTGGCTCTAGACCAATAAACCCTTTTGGCACACCATCTGACGTAATCATATAAAACAAATGGCCAGTTTGTGCTTGCTCGGTTAACGTATTCACATTGTACATCCATTCTAGCATGTATTCAATTTGGGCTGGTTCCAAAATATGTTTGAATGCCTCAGGCCAAATTGTTCTAGCCAATTGGTGAACGATGATCACATCGTCCTTTGTTAATTGTGTTATTGCAAGCATACCATTTGAGTTGTCATACAAATGTAGACATTCAACAAATCTGCTAACGAACGTACGCGAAGAGTTATTTACTTAATAATGTGAACGAAACCGTGGGCTGTGTACAGCGTTTTCTCAGCATCATCGTATTCATACTTTACGCTTTGCGGTGTCACGACATACGTATATACGCCATCTTCCAAGGGTTTTCCAGAAACATCGACACCTTTCCAATCGTTTTGGTAATCTGCATCCTCGAACACCAAGTTGCCCCAACGATTGAAAATCTGAACCAAAACTTGGTCATAATCTTCAATGTTTCGAATAATAAAGGCGTCATTTACACCATCGTCATTCATGGTGATCACGTTCGGCATCTTGCATGGACATTGATTGTAGACAGGAATATCGCCCGAAGAAATATTCTTCCCACACACATCGGTCACGTAGACATTCATGTAGGTCAAATTTGGCGCAAGATCCGTTGCAGGGAAGAAAATGGTGTCGTTGTTCGCATAAGCGGTTGGATTCCACGTGTAACTGTAAGGTTGAACACCACCTTGTACGTTGCACCAGACCGAACCAATTTCGCCCAATTCGTCACACAGATTGGTGCTATCTCCCCAAGAAATGGACAAATCGATGTAATCTTGAATCGTCAAAAAAGCAGTTGTTGTATCAAACCCATTTTCACATGGATTTTCAACAATAATACTAAATGTAACCGTTTCTGTACCCTCCGTAAGACCATCGAAATAAGGGATAATCGCGATCGTATCCGAAGCTACACCAGCAGGGATCGTGATGGAATTATCAAGAAAATTGTAGTCCACACCATTCGTTGCTGTACCTGAAACAAGCACCTGAACAGTTAGCGTACTATCGATGTTGGTACGCTCTATGATAAACCCAGCTGCACTACAATCTTCAACCAGTGTGCCTAAGCCGAGCAAGGAAACTTCAATCGGTAATTCAACTTCACAGGTTACAACACGGAAACCAAAGGTTCTCACTTTTTTATTGATCAGGATACCATCTCTATACTCCTCCACACACACACCTGCCACAAACGTACCGATAATTCCAGGTGTTATGTCCATCATTCCCGTTTGTGGATCGATCGTCACATTTGAACCAGGACCCCAAGGTTGAGTTGCAGAAAAACCTGGCTCCCAGATCACGTCAGCATACGGCGCGGCAAATTCTGGATTCGGCGCAGGATCACCACCCATAGGTAGCTCGAAGGTTTTAGGTGTACACATGGAATAAACAAGGGAATCCCCGTCAATGTCCGTGGCTGAATGGTCAAAGGTCAGCGTTAAATTAGAACAGAGCACAATGGGCGGATAATTATTGAAACGCGCGCAATTGTTATCCTGTGTGCCAACGAGAGTTGTACCTGGAACATCCACCGCGATGGTAAGGCCCCAATCCGCAGGATCAGTTATGTTTTGGATATTATTTGCCCAGCAACACCGCTGATAGGAGATGTAATATCCTCCCGGAGTCGCAGGAAGCATGATGGTGTCAACATAAATTGCTCGTTCGATGCAAACATCATTTGGTGGGGTGACACAAGGATCATCATAAATGATGGGTAAAGTATCCGGAATTGGCGCCAGAATGGTATAAACTGCAAACTGGACTCCTGTCGATGTGAAAACCGTATAATGCAAAGGGTTATCGAATAGTGCCAAACCCGAACAGTCGCGGTATACTTCAAAGGTAACTTTGTACATATCGTTCCCAAGAGAATCATAATAAACTTCTCCGCCTACAATGTGAGAGGCAAAGCTTGAAGTACTGATGAGAAGTAAACATGCGAGAATGAGCTTTTTCATAGTCCTGAGATTTTGTACTTAAAAGACGTGAAAAATAAGTAAAAAGTACGCATGATGGGAAATAAAAAACTGCTTTGTCTTATCAATAAACAAAAAATCCCATTTAGACGCATTAACTGTCTAAACGGGATTCACAAAAAAATATGGATTTTTATCTTCCTCCACCTCTTGACGGCACAGTCCGAACTGGAGTCGGCGTTGGTGTCGTTCTTACAGGTGTAGGAGCCGGATTTGTTCTTACAGGTGTAGGAGCCGGATTTGTTCTCACTGGTGCAGGAGCCGGAGCAGGTGTTGTTCTAACAGGTGCTGGTGCTGGAGCAGGTGTTGTTCTAACAGGTGCGGGAGCTGGAGTCGTTCGAACGGGTTCCGAAGTACGCTCTGGTGCAGGCGTTGTTCGTTCAGGTGCAGGTGTGCGCTCTGGTGCAACTTCTTCAACTGGTTCACGGTTGTACACTCTTTCTCGCATTGGTGGCTTTTCCGTAGATTGCTCAATCGGTAGAGGTGTTAAACGCGGTTTGTTTGGAATTTCTGTGTCTTTTCCAACTGCTCCAATTGGCTCATTCACGTTTGGTTGACGTTCGCGAATTGGTTCCAATACAATTCCTTGTGACGGATCGCGCACAACAGGAGCTGGCACTGGATCCATGTTTAAATAGACATTATCATAAATACACCCGTTCATGTCCAGATCAGAAACACCAAGCTGGTTACAATTTCTGCGGGCAGCATCACGTCTATCTTGTGGAAGCTCGTTAATTGTTCTGTGAACTCTCGGAAAGGAACGATCTGTGAATGTCAACGTTGACTGTCCGATGCCATAATCAAACAGCGTTGTGATTGGAGTGACTCGGAATTCATCGCCCAATTGATTCGCTAAAAACGCCAATCTACTGCGCTCCATTTCAACGGAAACATCGCCCAAAATTCCGCCACCGAATGGTGAACCAAGATCCTGACGATCTTCCATTCCACGAAAATCGTCGTTTGCAAAACCATTTGCATTCCCCAATAATCCTGTGAAAATTCCTTGGCTACAATCTGTGATTTGTACAGATACATCATTCATAAATCGGCCAGTGAAACTTGTTTGAACCAACTCACCTGTTGGCCAAAGTACCTCGTATGTATTTCCAGTGCGACGGATCGTTCCACCATTCTTCAAGAAATAAGCTTTGTTTGATGGAATTTGAACCGCTTGACCGTTCACTCGAACCGGAGTTGAATGATCTCCGTCAGGAATGTCACTTGAATAAATTCCAACTCGGTCTCCAGACACATTCATTGCAATTGCTGAATTGAGTGAGAAATCATCTCCAGAAGCTTTTTGACGTGCTTGAACTTCAAATCCACTAGTTGATTTCGCGAGTACATATTCACCTACTGTTTGAAACGAGTATCGAGCACCGTCGAATGTTACCAAGTGTGGATCTCCATATGTTCGCGCGGTTCTTCTTGCACATCCAGCTCCTGGTCGAACCACCACACGACGGACTTCATTCCATTGTGTTTGCTCTACCTCAGAACCCGTTGTATTTTTCATTGCAATTTGCTCGATAGAAGCTCGCGTATTTTCAGGAAGCGCTGCTACCATTTGTCCAGGAGTGATATCTTCTGGGAATGTACGATCTGGAATTGGCTCCTGCTTCGACATTGCTTCCAAACTTGACGAAAGCCAAGGTCCGCGAATTGGATCCCATTCTTCCAATTCCGCACGAATTGGATTGAAATTTTTGCTGAATGCGTCATCCGATTGTCCAAATGATGTTCCTAAAAACGCCATGAACGATACAACTAGTAGGTAACTTTTTCTCATAATCTTCAATTTAACTAGTCTCAATTAAGCAAATTGCGTGCCATTATCATTTCAATTCACGTGCTGAGCAGTACAATACTCTATGAAGATACAGCATTTGAAGAAGAATAGTGCATAGCACAAAAAAAAATCCCGCTTCAACAGAAACGGGATTTGTATTTTTTTCAATCAAACGGATTATCCACCGAAGTCGTCGAAACGAACATTTTCATTAGGAACTCCCCATTCGTCGCACATTTTCAAGACTGCTTGGTTCATCATTGGTGGACCACAGAAATAGAATTCGATGTCTTCAGGTGATTCGTGCTTCTCCAAGTACTGCTCAATTACAGCGTTGTGAACGAATCCGAGGAAACCATCTCCTTCTGGGTCATCCATGCTTTTCTTCTCTACCCAATTATCTGTCTCCAATGGTTCAGAAAGCACCAAGTAGAATTTGAAATTTGGAAAATCTTTTTCAAGGTCACGGAAGTAGTGAATGTAGAACAACTCACCGCGTGAACGTCCACCATACCAATAGGTTACTTTACGACCAGTTTTGATCGTTTTGAATAACTCATACAAGTGCGAACGCATCGGTGCCATTCCAGCTCCACCACCAATGTACAGCATTTCTGCGTCAGATTCATTGATAAAGAATTCACCGTAAGGACCAGAAATAACTGCTTTATCTCCTACTTTCAAGTTGAAAATGTATGAAGATGCAATTCCAGGATTTACGTTCATCCAAGCGTTACGTGCGCGATCCCAAGGTGGCGTAGCAACACGAACATTTAACATGACACGGCGACCTTCTGCTGGGTATGAAGCCATTGAATAGGCACGTACCACTTCCTCGTCATTTTTCATGACCAATGGCCATAAACCAAATTTATCCCAATCCGATTTAAATTTCTCAGGCTCACCTGGGTGATCTTGTGGATGTGCAGCGATATCCATATCCGAATACTTCACGACACATTTAGGGATTTTAATTTGGATGTAACCACCCGCTTTGTAATCCATGTCCTCTGGAATCTCAACAATGAACTCCTTGATGAAGGTTGCTACGTTGTAATTTGAAACAACCGTCGCTTCCCATTCCTTGATTCCAAGCACTTCCTCTTCCACATGAATTTTCATGTTCTCTTTGACTTTCACTTGGCATCCAAGTCGCATGTGAGCCGCGATTTGTTTACGTGAGAAGTGTGGCTCTTCTGTTGGAAGGATATTTCCTCCTCCTTCAAGAACGTGACACACGCACTGAACGCATGTTCCACCACCTCCACAAGCAGATGGCAAGAAGATACCGCTGTTGCTCAACGTACTCAATAATGTTCCACCTCCATCAACTTCGATTACGCGTTCTCCATCGTTGATGTCAATCGTAATCTTTCCAGATGGTGCAAGTTTTGCTTTTACGAAAAGGAGCATAGCTACCAAAACCAAGGTAACGAATAAAAATGCTGCAATTGTTATACCTAATGTTAATCCCATTTCCTTACAGTTTATGGTATTGTTTTATCTACTGTTTGAGCAACTGGTGCTTTTTCTTTAGTCGCTTCATCTTTTCCATACTTGATCCCCATGAAGCTCATGAAACCGATTCCCATCAAACCAGTGATGATGAATGTAATCCCTAAACCTCTTAGTGCAGCTGGAACATGTGAGTAACGAATTTTTTCGCGAATCGCTGCAATGGCTACAATGGCGATGAACCAGCCAATTCCAGAACCAAGTGAGAACGCCGTTGCTTCCAAAATTGTTGAGTACTGACGTTCTTGCATGAACAACGCACCTCCAAGGATGGAGCAGTTAACGGCGATTAACGGAAGGAAAATTCCCAAAGCACCGTAAAGTGCAGGAGCAAATTTCTCCACCAACATCTCAACCAATTGAACAATGGATGCTACTACGGCTATAAACATGATGAACGCCAAGAAACTCAAATCCATGTTTGCAAGGGTTTCACTTTTTGGATCCAACCAAGACAACGCGCCTTCTTTCAAGAGGTAGTTTTCAAGAATCCAGTTAACTGGTACAGTAACCAACAACACGAAGATTACCGCTGCTCCAAGTCCAACAGCCGTTTTAACTGTCTTTGAAACGGCTAGATACGAGCACATTCCCAAGAAGTAAGCGAAGATCATATTTTCGGAGAAAATCGCTTTTACAAATATATCTAAAGTACTTTCCATAACTCTACTTATTTAGTCCAATGACTAATGCGTTTCTTGAAGTGATTTGTTTCTTGAACGTTGAATCCAAATAATAATTCCCACAATGATCAGCGCCATAGGAGGAAGAATCATCAGATTGTTGTTCACATAACCCAATGAATACAAACCGCTTCCAGTGATGTAATCACCAAAAATTGGAATACCATACAGTGTGCCAGAACCAAACAATTCTCTGAAGATCGCCACCAAAATGAGGAGTCCCGTATATCCAAGTCCATTGCCTATTCCATCAAGTAACGATGGCCATGGCTTGTTTGCCATTGCGTAGGCCTCCAATCGACCCATGATGATACAGTTGGTGATGATCAATCCTACGAAGACGGAGAGTTGTTCCGAAACATCCGGCACAAATGCTTGTAGGATTTGATCCACAATAATTACCAACGACGCCACAACCACCAATTGAACGATGATTCGGATGCGTGAAGGAATGTAATTACGCATTGCAGAAATTACCAAGTTCCCCATCGCGGTAACGAAAATTACGGCCAATCCCATTACGACTGCTTGCTTCACCTGAACGGTAATTGCCAGTGCCGAACAAATTCCCAGTACCTGAATTGTTACTGGGTTGTCATTCGTCAATGGAGCCGTAATTAGCTTTTTATTCTTTTTGGAGAACAAAGGCTCTTTTTCCTTTTTTTCTAAATCGCTCATGATCCTATTTTTTCAAAGTTTTAAAATACGTCACATACACTTGTAAGCAACGATTCGCCATTTCCTCAACACCTTTCGATGTGATTGTACCACCGGTGATTCCGTCAACCTTTGAAGGCTTCTCTTTTCCAGAATTATCCTTAACGACTTCAAACTTTGCGAACTCGCTATTATCATCAGAAATTTTCTCCCCAATCCAACGATCAATAAAGAATTTTTGAGAAATTTCGGCACCCAAACCTGGCGTTTCTCCTTTGTGTCCGAATGATGCCCCCACGATGGTTTGCATATCCTCACCCACACAAATATTCCCCCAAATTGGTCCCCAAAGTCCTTTACCTACAACTGGAATAATGTAGAACGTTTTACCTTTATTTGTCGCAACAAACAAGGGATAATTGCGGTCTTTTTTGTCCAATTTTTTGTCTTTGTATTCTTTGCGGATATCAACGTCAAATGCTTCCACACCTTCTTTTACGTTTCCTTCTGCATCCAAAACGATTGCTTCATTGAGATCCACGTATTTCACAAATTCCTCTTTTGCATTCTTACGATTAATCCCCATCGCTTTAGTATCCAACATTGCTGAAAGGATGTCCAATTGCTTCTTGATCTCCGCATTGGCGTCTTGAGCTGGTTTCAAGCCCTTTGCGACAAGTGCAAGGCTTGCTCCTACTACCACGACCATTGCAAAAGAGAAGGCGAAGGTATATCCGTTACTGTCTTTATTCACTGCCATGATTATGCTGTTTTAAGTCGTTTAAGTCTTCGTTTCACATTTGCCTGAATCACGTAGTGATCAATGATTGGTGCCATTATATTCATGAACAGGATCGAGAGCATCACCCCTTCCGGATAGGCCGGATTCAATACACGAATCAGGATAGCGAGCAATCCACCAAAGAAGCCGTACAAAATTTTACCTGTAGCCGTTTGAGCCGCTGTTACAGGATCAGTTGCCATAAATACAGCTCCAAACGCGAATCCTCCGATTACGAGGTGGTGCATTGCAGGTAGATCCATGTATGGATTTGAACCGATTGCATTCATCAAGAACCCACCAGCCAATCCGCCAACGGCAAATGAAAGCATGATTTTCAATGAACCGACTCCTGTAAATATCAATAACGCTGCTCCGATTAAACACGCCAAAACAGAAGTTTCTCCAACGGATCCTGGAATTGCTCCAAAGAACGAATCCATCATTGAATACGAATTTTGAAAGGTATCAATTGCTCCCGATTCGGTTACCACTTGACCTGCTACGGTCATTTTATCAGTTGTGAATGAGGCTAAATCGCCCAAGGCTGTTGAGCCTGTAAATCCGTCAACCAACTTCTCTTCACCAGCCATCCAAACCTTGTCTCCCGACATGGAAGTTGGATATGCGAAGAACAAGAATGCACGCGCTGTGAGTGCTACGTTCACGATGTTCATTCCTGTTCCACCAAAGATTTCTTTTCCAATCACAACAGCGAAAACCGTTGCTACACCAACCATCCACAATGGAACGTCAGCTGGCATAACCAATGGAATCAACATCCCTGAAACCAAGAATCCTTCGTGAAGTGAATGACCTTTGATGACTCCGAAAATAAATTCGACGGTCAAACCAACTCCGTAGGAAACGACCACTAATGGAAGTACGACAAACGCTCCCGCTCCCACTTTTGCCCAAAAATCAGCGAAGTAAGGAATGTTACGATTTCCTGCAGCAGCCACCATTTCGAAGTGACCTGTGTTGTAAATTCCGACCAATAAACACGGAATCAGCGCCAAGATCACCATCATCATGGTACGTTTCAAATCGACACCATCACGGATGTGCGATCCTCTTTTCGTTGTATGCGCTGGCGTAAATGCTAAAGTCGTAAACGACTCAAAGATTGGGTTCCATTTCTCGAGTTTACCACCTTTGGCGAACTTCGGTTCATGTTTGTGAACGATTTTTTCTAAAAATTTCACGTCTTCTAATTTTTAAGTCCTACATGCACTCACTAGCGATCAAATCCAACCCTTGTCGAATTTTATCTTGAATGTCAATTTTTGAAGTACATACATATTCGCACAATGCAAAATCTTCAGGAGCTACTTCGTAGATCCCTAAGTTTTCCATTCCATCAATATCGTCGGTGATCGCTGCTTTCACCAATTGCATCGGCAAAATATCGAATGGGAATACGCGGTCCAACTCGCCAGTAACAACGAATGCGCGTTCTTCACCATTTGTATTGGTATCCAAACGGAATTTTTTGCTCTTCGGCAAGATCCATGTTGGGAACGTTTTTGAGTTTGAAAATTTGTCGAAGCCAGGTCCAAACCACCCTTTGGTCATGAAGAATTTCAATTGATCTCCTTCTGGAATCACTGTTACTTCATTGTGGTAGAAACCAAGGTAGCCGTCTTTAGAGATTTTATCACCTGTCAAAACGTTTCCACTGATTACACGAACATTGTCCGAAGCAATTTTACCTGCGAGCAGATCAGCCACGTTAGCGCCACTAATCGTTTCGAAATACTGAGGATCGTTGATTTCAGAACCAGATAGTGCAATTGTTCTGCGCACGTCATATTTTCCTGTAAGGAAGTAACGGCCAATGATCGCAACATCTTGAGCATTCACGGTCCAAACGAATTCGCCTTTATTGATTGGATCAATGTGATGAATTTGCGTTCCAACGTTTCCAGCAGGGTGTTTTCCTGTGATGGTGTTGATTTGAACTCCTTTTGCGTTTTTGAATACCTCATCCGATGCTCCTTTTCCATTGATGGTCAAGTGAACTTTTCCAGACGTCATTTTCGCGAGTGCATCCAACCCAGTTTGAAATTCTTCCCCTTTTCCTTGGAGTACAAAATTGTAATCTGGAGCAAGAGGAGCCGAACTGAATGCTGATACAAAAATTGCTTTTGGTGCTTTGCTCGGATCTGCAACTACGTCAATTGGACGTTGATTGATGAAAGGCCACAATCCCGCTGCGAGAAGTGTTTCCTTTACCTGATCACCCGTCATATCAGCAGGTTTCGCAGGTGCAGCTTCCGCATACGACTGTTGACCATCTGATTCTATGAGAATTTCTAAAATTCTACGCTTTTCACCACGCACGACAGCTTTTACCGTTCCGCTAATTGGCGATGCATATTTTATGGATTCTGTGTATTTGTCGTGAAACAAAATACCCCCAGCTTTCACCGTTTCTCCTTCTTTTACAACCATTCTAGGGGTCATATTGTGGAAGTCTGACGGTTTTACGGATACCATTTTAGGTAAAGAAAGTTCAGACTTTACCGCCTTCGCTTCACCTATTAACCTAATATCCAAGCCTTTGTTAAGCTTTATTGATTTTGACATGCCTAAAGCAATTAAAAATTTAACGCAAATGTAAAAAAATCTAATGCTTGCAAATAAGTATTGATGGATTTGATTTGCTTCGTATTCAATTTAGAATGAATCTAAATTAGTGGTAATTACTCACGTTCCTCGCGAAAAATCGTCTTAAGAATAACTGAGAATTGTCGGATTCAACGATATCTTGTTATATTAGACCTGTTCTCGAACATGAAACATTATGAATACGTTAATAACATCGGGCATTCAGATTTCTGTGAAAACGGATTTTCGCTATGATCTATCGGAAGTCGTGGATTCAAAATATTTTTTCAATTACTGCATTGAGATTCAAAACACAAATTCCTTTCCGGTGCAATTGCGTTCGCGGGATTGGTATATTTTCGACAGTTTGAATGATGCTCGTTTTGTGAGCGGTCCTGGAGTGGTTGGCGAACAACCAATTTTGAAACCAGGTGAGAGTTTTACCTACACCAGCGGATGTGATTTGCAAGCTGAAATTGGTTTGATGAAGGGATTTTACACCTTTCAAAACATGGCGGATGGTGAATTGTTTGAGGTGTTTGTGCCTACCTTCCGTTTGGAGTATCCTCCGAAGTTGAATTGACCTTAAATAGATGTAGTCTCACCACTACTCGTTTCTATGAATGTAACGATCTCCGTTTGTTTTATTGCGCTCGTTCCTCGTCTTGTTCTCTAAAAAACAGCACCACGACAGCGGCAAAAAGTACCGCTAGTGCAACACCTATCCACACCATCGAATTTGACGATTCTACTTGCATCTTGTTAGAATCATAACTTAGAGCCGCTTCCAGAATTTCATCATCGATTTGCCCAATCTCGGTTAATTCACTTTCCACTCGGGTGATTTCTATGGCAAGCTTGTCGCTCTCTTCTGGATTGTTCATCGTAATTGCAATTTCCTGTAAAAGCCGTAAGCAATCGAGTTGCAATGATCGAATGACCGCCTCGCGTGCGATCTCCTCCCCTTTTCCTGCCGCCTCTTTAGCCAGAACAAAATCTCCCTTTTCTAGGTGAAAGACGGCGATGTTGTAATGACTTTCAACAATTGGATTGACTGTACCCACCCGCAGACGTATATTGAGCGCACGTTTGAAATAAGCAAGCGTTGAATCGAGTTGCTTGTGGTAATAGAAATCGATCGCTTTGTTGTTCAGCGCGTTCGCTTTGTACGCGAGCAGTGCTGATCGGTTGGCATAGTTAACTCCACGGTTGTAGTAGGCCGACATTAACTCCAATTGATTCTGCTCTCCAGCAATCATTCCTAAAAATGCGCAGGCGTCGGAGGCCGATTCAAACTTTTTGAGTGCCAAACATTTCGCTAAAAATTGTTCCACAAGGCGGATTCCTTTCAGGGTATCGCCACTTGCACACCATGCCTTTCCGAGACCAATCATTCCATTGAAACCCGCTGTTTCGTCTGCCGTTTCCTGACCAATTTTCATGGACACGATAAAATGTTCCGCTGCCAAATGATAATTCCCTAAGAGAAAATAGGCATTCCCCAACTCATTTTCTGTTTCCGAGAGCATCACAAACAATTCTTGCTTCGCAAATTCTTTTTTGGCTTCATTGAGCAATCCGATACCTTTTTTGATGTCATTGGTCCGTACAAAATAGCTTCCCAAATTTCGCGTACCCACGGCATACAGCTGTCGGTTCAGTTTTGTATCTTTTTTAACTGGCAATAATTCTAACCCTACAATTTTGAGAGAGTCGATATTGTTTTTGTTGTAATAACGCCATGCGTCTATTCCCGCTCTCAATCGTTTTTGGGGAGACGTCTCTTGCGCGAATTGAGTATAGGAAAAATCCTGCGCACTCGTATAAGTGAACACCTGCGCGAAGCAGAGCAACAAAAAAATGCGAAAAAATAAAGGCATTATGGCCGTGATTGGTTTGAACAAGAATACGGAAGAACTTGAGGATTTCCAAGAAATAAATGATTGGATTTGCGGGTTGCCGCACAATGCATTGCGCGGCAACCCGCAAACGGACAATCTATTTCATTATCTTTGCGGCAACGAAAACAAAAACAACATGGCAAACGCACTCTTTAAAGTTCCTGTAGCAGTTAATGAGCCTGTTCGTCCGTATGCCCCGGGCTCGACGGATCACGCAAATTTGATTGGATATTATAAACAAATGTATAACCAAGCGCCGATTGATGTGCCGATGCACATTGGTGGTCAGGAAGTTCGAACGGACGATAAACGTCCGATGTCGCCTCCACACGAGCACAAAAAAGTGTTGGGACATTATAATTATGGGACTGCGCAACATGTGAACGATGCGATTTCAGCAGCAATGGCAGCACGGGAAGAGTGGGCTAACCTTCCATGGGAACAGCGTGCGTCGATTTTCTTGAGAGCTGCAGATCTTTTGGCTGGACCGTTTCGCGACAAAATGAATGCTTCAACAATGTTGGCGCAATCCAAAAATGTGATGCAAGCAGAAATTGATGCGGCGTGTGAGTTGATCGACTTTTTCCGATTCAATGTGCAATACATGACTGAAATTTACAGTCAACAACCAGAATCCTTACCTGGCATGTGGAACCGTTTGGAATACCGTCCGCTCGAAGGATTCGTTTTCGCGATTACACCGTTCAATTTTACGTCAATCTGTGCAAATTTGTGTGCAGCACCAGCGATGATGGGCAATGTGGTTGTTTGGAAACCTGCGGAAACGCAAATGTATTCTGCACAAGTGATCATGGAATTGTTTGAAGCTGCTGGCGTTCCTGCAGGTGTGATCAATTTAGTTTCAGTTGACGGTCCAACGGCTGGAGATGTGGTATTCAAGCACAAAGATTTTGCAGGATTGCACTTCACGGGATCCACTGGCGTTTTCCGTCATTTGTGGAAAGAAATCGGAGCAAACATTGCAGGATACAGAAGTTATCCACGCATTGTTGGCGAAACGGGTGGAAAAGATTTCATCATGGTGCACAAATCGGCGAATGCGAAAGAAGTGGCAACAGCCATTAGTCGTGGGGCGTTTGAATATCAAGGTCAAAAATGTTCTGCTGCGTCACGCGCATACGTGCCCTCAAATCTTTGGGCGGACGTGAAAGCGCATCTCATGAATCAGGTAAGTTCATTCAAAATGGGATCTCCAGAGGACACTTCCAACTTCGTGAATGCAGTCATTGACGAGCGTTCGTTTGACAAAATTGCTGGATACATCGATTACATAAAAACGCAGGCTGACGCTGAAATCATTGTGGGTGGTACCTACGATAAATCAGTGGGTTACTTCATTGCTCCAACGGTTGTTGTGACCACGAATCCGAAATTCAGAACGATGTGTGAAGAAATCTTTGGACCTGTAATGACGATCTATGTCTACGACGAAAATGCGTACGAAGCAACCTTGGATTTGGTGGATAGCACGTCCGATTATGCACTTACAGGATCGATCATTTCTACCGATCGCTATGCGGTCAACTTGGCGTTGAAAAAATTGGAAAACGCAGCAGGAAATTTCTACATCAATGACAAGCCGACCGGAGCTGTTGTTGGTCAGCAGCCATTTGGTGGTGCGCGCGGTTCTGGAACGAATGATAAAGCAGGGGCGCCGATGAACTTGTTGCGTTGGACATCTGCTCGAACGATCAAGGAAACGTTTGTTCCGCCAACGGATTATCGTTACCCATTTTTGGGGTAAACAACTATCTTTAAGGCGCTTCTTCGATTGAAGAGGCGTTTTTTTTTGATCTGTTCATGGACTTCCAGAAAAACTATCCGTTACTTCATCTGCCGAACGAGTACATCACGATTCAGTGGAAACGCGGCTACCAATCTGTGGAATTGTACCATAAAGAGCGGTTGGTCGGCAGTGTGACGGGCTATGACGTGCTACTTGAAGGTGTCCAGTTCAACGACGCTGAATTGGGTTTGATCGAGTTGAAGCTCTCCGAACACCCCATTGCTCTTGATCTTATAGTTGCGGGATTTCATAGTCCGGTGAACGCTTCCTATCCTACTTACGAACTCAAAGTGGCCGCGCGAATATTTTGGGTGCTGGCGTCACTTTCCATCGTTATTGGACTTTCTTATGGAATCCTTGAATTGACGTTCACTGGCGCCATAAGTACTACAATGATCCTGAATCTCGTCGCAATTTTCACCTATTCAACTTCAGCTATTTTCATCCAGATAGGTCACGCCTGGGCTTACTATTTTGGGGTGGGTTTTCACGTTCTTTTCACCCTAACCCTCTTGTTCAGAATCATTTTCTTCGATTCCAATTTAGGTATATTGTACATTGTCTTCTTCCAGCTTATCGTGCTTATTATTCTAAGTTCTTACCTTAAAAATGCCTCAGACGCACACCGTCATCGAAAATTTGAAGGCGGAGGCTGGAAATTTCTGGATAAAATCTATGACATTTTAGATCGGATGCTTGGAGCAGGAAAGTAGAACGATCGCTTTCATCACGAAATACCTGACACCAATAAACAAGCAAGGGCACAAAGTGCCCCGCTACATAAATTTCTCATAAAAAGGTGTGATCTCCGATTTACAATTCCTTGAAGGAATCTGCGATCACTTTCACCTCTTCTGTGAAGTCATCTTTTCTGCTTAAAAGCGTCCACGCGCTGATCATGTAAAAATGATCTGCACCTTCGATGTAAGTGAAATAGTACGTGATATCCTCAGTAATGCCAGGAACAGTTGCGTCAATGGTAGTTGAGAGTGCTTTGCGTCCATTAATCATCGAGCTTTTCAATTTCGATTGACTTTTTACGGTGATCCCGCTTTCAGTCAAATATTGCAAGCGCATTGATGAGTAATTCTCCAAAGCCGATTTGGTTTCGTCGCCCACACCATAATCAGATGAAAACGCTTCTACATCTTCCTTTGTTTCATCCAAAACAGTGATGTATTTCTCTTTGAAAGGGTTGTTGTACTGCAAAGATGCGTCAGGCTGAAGTGTTGTTGTCTCGGTCATAAAATCAGGGATCTCAATGGAGTACAATCCGTTGACTTTTTTAACGTCGTATTTAACTTCCATTTCCTGCTTTATTTCATCCAATAATGACTTAGCATCATCTGAAGATGAAAAACATGAATTTAGTGTTAGGCCTGCTAGCAGTAGCCCGAATGCGATGGTAATTTTTCTCATGGTAGTGTTTTTGTTGAAGCCTAAAAATACTAAATTTTGTTAAAACCCAGCTAAAGTGTAAAAATTACTTTAAACACTTAAAATAATCGAAGGGTTCGAGGCATGCTTGGCATTGATAGTGCGCTTTACAGGCTGTGCTTCCAAATTGACTGATCATTTTTGTATGGGTAGAAAGACACCTTGGACACGGCACTGTTGGCTGCTCGGCAAACAGCACACTTTTGTCAATTTCATCAACAGGTGGCGCGATTCCATATTCTTGGAGTTTGCGTTTTCCGTTTTCTGAGAGCCAATCCGTTGTCCACGCAGGCGAGAGGACATTTTTCACCTCTACATGTTCAACACCATGTTCACGAAGTTTTTCGCGAATATCGTCTTCAATTCGCTTCATTGCGGGACAACCCGAATACGTTGGTGTAATGGTAATTTTCCAACCATCATGTTCGAGGGCTTCAATTTCTCGTACCACCCCAAGATCGACAATTGTGAGAACAGGAACTTCTGGGTCGAAGACTTCCTCCATTAAAGCCCAAACGTCTTCCAGGGTTACCATTTCATGTTCGGGTATGCACGTTGCATGTATTGCAATTCCGCCAAGATGTAACCGAGGTGTTCTGAATGCAATCCTTTTCTTCCGCCTTCATGCTGCCATCCGTTGTCGGGAATAGTGAGCGTCGCTTGAGATAAAACTGTTTGCACAGTCGCTGTCCACGCTTCCTTCAATTCTTCCGCCGAAAAAACAACGCCTTTGGCACGCAACTCAGCATCCACCTCGTTCGAGTAAAAGAGCTCATTTGTGTAACGCCACAGGTGATTCAAGGCATTCTGAAC
>JBFYPU010000058.1:0-4282 GCA_041303175.1 Crocinitomicaceae bacterium
CTTTAGACGCAAGCGAATGAACACCGTTCGCAATCGCTTTCATTCCATCAGGCCCATGATACACCGCATACATGCTCGCCATTACGGCTAGTAGTGCTTGTGCTGTACAGATATTGGATGTTGCTTTTCCACGCTTAATGTGTTGTTCACGCGTCTGCAATGCCATGCGCAAGGCCACATTGTCATCTGCATCTTTCGATACACCAATGATTCGACCGGGCATGTTTCGTTTGTATTCATCTTTTGCAGCAAAATAGGCTGCATGTGGCCCACCATAACCCATTGGAACGCCAAATCGTTGCGTATTTCCGAAGACAACGGATGCTCCAAGCGAACCAGGAGATTTCAACAAAACCAATGATAGTATGTCCGCAGCAACTGCAACAGGAATTCCATTGGTTGACATGCGTTGTATGAATGCTTCAATGTCTTTCACTTCTCCGTGAACATCTGGATATTGAATCAATGCTCCAAAATAACTTGCGTCGCCTTGGAACGAGTTCGGATCTTCAATGGTTAATTCGATGCCTAAATTTTCCGCTTTTCCTTTTACAACGTCAATCGTTTGTGGAAACGCATATTTTGAGATGAAAAATTTCGTGGATTCTGCTTTAATTTGATCACGTGTACGTGAGTTGAAGAACATATACATTGCTTCCGCAGCGGATGTACCTTCGTCCAACAAGGACGCGTTGGCAATTTCCATTCCCGTTAATTCGATGGCCATTGTTTGAAAATTCAACAATGCTTCCAATCGACCTTGCGAGATTTCTGCTTGGTAGGGTGTGTAAGCGGTGTACCATCCTGGATTTTCCAAAACATTACGCAGGATCACTGAAGGAACGATCGTTTCCGAATAGCCCATTCCAATAAAGGATTTAAAGACTTTGTTCTTACTTCCAAGTGCTGTGATGTGATTCAAGTACTCTTGCTCGCTCATGGCGTCAGAAATTGACAGCTCACCCTTCAATCGAATGTGCGCAGGGATGGTTTTGTCCACGAGCTCAGCGACCGTTGAAACTCCAATTTTTGACAGCATCTCAGCGCGTTCAGCAGCATTTGGACCGATGTGTCTTCTAGAAAAATTATTCATAGCGAACTAACGTAAAATTTGAGATACAAATATACGCTGTTCCTTTGTTTAAAGAAAGAAGTTTAGCTTAAGATTATTGAAGTATTCGAGGATACCTATTTATACCAACGACGTTGTTTGTATCCATTGCGGAAATCACGTTTGGTCACCGCTTTGCGATTCAAATACTTGCGTTGCGAAAATTCTTCTCGACTATTATGATAGGGCAATCCAATGCCCATATACAATTCGTGCGAAAGTCCTTTTGATCGTGCCAATTTTCCCACGTCGTGATTGATGGAATACCCACATCTGTAACGACCACCAATGAGGAAATCGAAGCCTGCAATGAGCGAGTTTTCGGATCGGTATCCAACGACTAATGACCAAGAGTTGTAGAATGTATTTCGTAGCGTCAAATCAGCTTGAATGGGTGTATTCATTGCTGCTTTGATTTGAATATTTGGATTCAAGCGGTAATTTTCTCCACCGTCGATGTAAAAACCTGTGGTTAAATAATAGTGCCAGCGTTGCGGTTGAAATCCAGATTCATTGCTTTTTGGGATGCTTTGAAACAGCTGTGGAATACTCGCTCCGATGTAGAATTGTGGCGAGTGATAATACATTCCAAATCCTGCATTGAAGTGCATTTTGGAGTAGCGTTCCGCGAAAGCAACATCATTTGCATCAGTCAATTGAGCACTTGTTAGATCATTCACGCGTTGATCCATTCCGAGGCTTAGTCCAAAAATCAGGGCATTGTTGTTCGCCAAATACGCGCGGTACGCATATTGTCCAGAAACTTGTGTTGCGTGGTTCACTCCGATCAAGTCGTACGAAACTGAAAGTCCAGCTGCCATGTCGTGATACAACTCAAATTGAGCGTTAATTGCACCCGTTGAGGGCGAACCTTCTATGCCGAGCCATTGATTACGGAAGATCATGTCTACCATAATTTTTGAGTCGATTGCGAGTGCCGCAGGATTGTTTACGCCTTGTGCAAAGTTGAATTGCGAAAAGCGTGGGGTGTTTTGTCCGAAAGCTATTGAAGCAGAGAGGACACCGAGAAAAAGTAAACTATATCTGCTCATGATTATCGTTTTAATGTGATGTACCCTTTGAACGAAATTCCTTTCACATCAATGATGTAGAAATAAGTTCCTTCGGGCAGGTCTCCATTGCCTAGGCACGCACCTGATTCACAGGTTCCAGCCCATGTGTTTTGGTAATTTGATTCATCCAATACGATATCTCCCCATCTATTCCAAACGGTGAAAGCGGCAGGAAATTGATCGAGTTCTGGGATTCTAAATAGGTCATTGTCTCCGTCAGAATTCGGCGAAAAGCCATTTGGAATGGTCAATTGAACAACGATCACACGAACGCTATCCGTTAATACGCAGCCTTCTGCATGGGTTGCTTCCACTACAAGTGTTTGCGAAACCGTCCCTGTGAAGGTCACGCCCGAACCAAATGGATTATTGATTTGATTGGCAGGCGACCACAAATAGGTTTGGAATCCGCTTGGTCCTGGAACATATTGTGATTGACCAGAAGCTACAAACAAGGTATCTGGCATGTCAGTGGCTGGCAAATCTGCGGGTGTGATGGTTGTGGAAAGTGTTTGAGAACACCCACCAAGTGTTGCGACTACGGAATAGACCGTTGGACTTGATGGATTGACGACGATGGTATTTCCAACTTCACCGGTTGACCAAACGTACGATGTACCACCAGAAGCACTAATGGAAACGGCTCCACCTGTGCAAAGTGAACTTCCTGAGTTCGAGATGCTAAACTCAGCTTCATTGATAACGATTGAAGACAAACCAACACAGCCATTATTGTCCACAACTGTAACATCAAAAGTTCCAGCTGCCGGCACAAACAAGGTGGGTGTTGTGGCTCCACCTGACCACGAATAGGACGCAAAACTATTTGCTAAACTCAATGTGGTTCCTACTCCCGCGCAAATTGGATTTCCTTCAGAGGAGAGAATCACATCTGCTGGATTTGCATGAATGGTTACCTGAATAGTTGCTTGTGAAACACATCCAAAAGCATCGAGTGCACTGAGCGTATAAAGGCCTGAAAAATTGGGCGTTATGGTTTGACTCACTTGTGTTTCGGGACCAGTCCAAGCATAGTTTAGAAAGCCAGCTGTCCCCGATATTGTTTGCGGATTGTCAGCACACATAGTAATAGATGCGCCCTCCTGAATTTGAACATCAACTGTGCACTGGATTTGTGCGTTGACACCATAAAAGAAGAAACTTCCGAAAGTGACA
Source organism: Crocinitomicaceae bacterium (assembly GCA_041303175.1). Taxonomy (GTDB): domain Bacteria; phylum Bacteroidota; class Bacteroidia; order Flavobacteriales_D; family Crocinitomicaceae; genus UBA4466. The sequence goes on from JBFYPU010000058.1 coordinate 3,361, forward strand.
AGCCCGACCAAAATTAATTTCATATACTTTGTATATTTGGATTGATGCACAAAAATAGTTCATCAAACGCGGTCTATCAATTAATTAGCATTGATTTATTCAACATAACTCAACTTTAACATATTTGAGTTTCCATGATCTTCAATTGGCATGGAGGCAATATTAATAACGAGATCACCGCTTTTTAGTACACCAGCTTTCTTCAAAATATATTTGATATCAGCGATTGTATGATCTGTACTCACCGTTTTATCATAGTAAAATCCTTGTACACCCCAAATCAAATTCAGTTGGGTAAGGATTTGGTGGTTACTTGTAAACACAAAAATATCCGCCTGAGGACGTTGAGAAGCAATTTTATAGGCGGTATATCCAGAAAAGGACATGGTTAAAATTGCCTTTGATTCTACCCTTCTTGACAATCGGCACGCGTTGAAGCAGATGCTATCTGTGATGAATCGCTCTTGATTTTTTTCCGGAAGTTCTTCTTTGTTGTAGATTCCGTCATGGGTTTCCATTTCGTTGACAATGTTTGTCATGGTTCGTATCACTTCCACGGGAAATTTCCCAACGGATGTTTCGCCCGAGAGCATCACTGCATCTGCACCATCCAACACAGCGTTTGCCACATCGTTCACCTCCGCGCGCGTAGGTGAAATATTCGTGATCATGCTTTCCATCATTTGTGTTGCAACGATGACAGGTTTCGCATGCGTTCGCCCTTTTTTGATCAACATTTTTTGAATCAATGGTACATTCTGATAGGGAATCTCCACGCCCAAATCGCCTCGTGCCACCATCAATGCGTCACTTGCTCGAAGAATATCGTCAATATCAGCAATTGCTTCCGGCTTTTCAATTTTCGCAATCACTTTCGCTTTGCATTTTTTGGACTGAATAATATGTTTGAGTTCTATAATAT
>JBFYPU010000059.1:0-8054 GCA_041303175.1 Crocinitomicaceae bacterium
TTATGTTCAAAAACGCTGGTGGGTTACACGCATCTGAGATTAAAAAGTAGCATGCTCAATGAAATTAATTCATCTTCTGCTACTTTTGATTTCAACCACCTCTCATTCAAGTACCTGAGAATTTAAGAAGTAATTCTTGAATCAAATACGTTCGAAACAGCATCGGAGAAACTCGGTGCTGTTTTTTTGTTGAATTCCTCTTCGAAATCGTTAAATCCTTGTTATTGCTTCGAGGGAAACCGGGATTTGTAACGAAAAACGTTAATATCGCTATGTCGTTTACGAAACTTATCTGAAAACTCAATGAAATTTGCGCTTCTGCTAATTGCCATTTTAAGCTTATCCTGCTTTGCATATAGTCAATCAGCGCGACTTCATCTAACGATAGCCACCGAAGAAGTTCCGGATGGAATTGGGCGAGGAATGGTGTATTCGCTTCGCGATTCAAGTTTAATCAAAGGGAGTTATTTCGACAGCACTGAGCTCAATATCACCTTTCCTGCGCGCAAGAATGATCGGTTTTACCTAAAATTGAATGTGCCGGGATACCAAGATACGTTGATCAATTTCACGGTGAGTGATTCTGTGGTTGAATTGGGCGTGATCGATTTTCTCTCGTTTCAGGCATTGGATGAGGTGAATGTGGTGTATCGTGAACCCTATTTTGAGCGAACAATCAATGGCTTGCGGGTGAATGTACAAGGAACGACTTTGGAAGAACTCAACACGCTCTTTGATATCCTAAAGGCTTCACCAAAATTGACCTCCCCAGATGATGAAACCATTGAAATTATTGGACGGGGAGCACCACTCATTTTGATTGACCGACAACCACTCATGACCAACGATGAGCTCAAAGCCATTCCAGCCAATCAAGTGGATCGGTTTGAAATTCTTACCAATCCATCGGCGAAATACAAAGCGCAGGGGAGTGGAAACGGCGTGATTGAAGTGTTCACAACCAATTTTTCATTGGAGGGATACAATGCAAACATTCGCGCTCAAGGTGGTGTAACGACACAGAGCAAACCGAATGGCTCCACAAATCTCGGAATCAGTTGGAAACGTAAGAAATTCACGTTGAGTGGACACGGAGGAATTAGCTATAATTCCACCAATTATTTTGGCGAGTCTACGGGATATTCTACCGTGAGTGATCTTCGAAATACGAGTTCAAGTAATGGCGACAACTTCAACATTTGGCGCAACTACAAAGTAAAAATGGGCTATGCCATCAGCGATTCAAGCCGCTTGAGTTTTGGGGTGTACGGCCATGGTAGTTCTGGAGGGAACGAGTACACCTCTGAGAGCGCCTACTATTCGGGCGATACGCTGCGGACCTACAGAAATCAATTGGCGACGAATACGAACAAATGGCTCAATAATAGCGTTTACGTGAACTATACGAAGAACTTGGATTCTATCGGTAGCTATCTTGAAATTAATGCAAATTATACCAAGCGCATTAGCGATCAGAATAGCATTTCCGAAAATACCTTCAACTATGGATTGGGGAATGTGCTGAATAACGTGAAAACAGAGAGTTTTGATCGACCGAACGTCGGGGAAATTTCCTTCAATTTTGAGCACCATTTCGACACGACAGAATTCAAATTGGAATTGGGCGCGACCTACAATATTTTGCAAAATCAAAAGCGATTTAAGCGGTATACCCGCAACAATGAAACCTGGATAGATGATCTTGCGGCAAACAACACCTACAATTATATGGAACACATTCTAGGTGGATTTGCACAAATTTCCAAAATGTTAACAGCGAAATTGGGTGCACAGGTTGGGATCCGAGCCGAGTACACCTTGCTCGATGGTTACAGTGAAACCTTGGACCAACAATTCATGGATTCAAGTTATATCCTTCCATTTCCCAACGTTGGTGCGCTCTACAAAGCATCTGATAATGTGTCGATAACTGCCTATTACGAAACGGGCGTCGATCGTCCACAGTTTAATAATTATGATCCATTTGTGCGGGTGATTGACAGCTTAACGGTTCAAGTTGGAAACCCCTACCTGAGGCCATCCTACACGCACACCTTCGGAGCGGAATTGGAATTGTTTTATTCCTATTCCTTGGATTTCTCCTATTCGCGTTACACGCAGGATCACGGTACGATTTCCTTCACTGATACCGCGACGCTTGTTTCCATTTCAACACCATGGAATTCGCACTACAACGAGACGTTCAGCTTTAGTTTGAGCATTCCAATCAGCTCCAAATGGGTGAACGGCTGGAATTCATTTTGGATCGATTACAACAACTATGTTTTCACGGATGTCTTTAACCGCGATCCATTTTCGAACATCAATTTTGGATTTTACTCCGGTTTAACCTTCAATCTCCCTAAAGATTTTCAACTCATGAATCAACTTTCGGTGAATAAATGGGCGAACGATGAAATGGATGGAAACATTACACAACGCTGGGGAATTCGTCTAACCAAGAAATTCAAGAAACCAAACCTCAGTCTTTTTGTGGAGGTTCAGAACATTATTCCAACCATTAACCGCAATGAACGAGTGACTGGCAACTACCTCACGAGTGGCATGAACCGTAGTCAATTTACTTCATTTCAAGCCGGGCTGTTTTATAAGTTTGGCCGCTTAAAGTCAGATCCGTCAATCAAAGAATCGAAGTCAGGGCAAGATGGTCGATTGTAGAGGTCTCTTACTATTTGTTTGAATCTCAGATATGACTATCTTTCTCAAAAATAACTGTCATGACTGAGATTCATTCTTCCAAGAAACGTTCACCATTGGGCTTTTTTATACTAGCCTTCGTCATTTTCATGGTGGGAGGTATGTTCTTCCTCTTCAAGGGCTGTAGCTCAGAATCATCTCCAATCATCAGTGATCTTGTATTGGAAAAAGGAGGAAAGAAATTTTTGTATGCCGAAATTGGAGAAGATGCCGTGAAGGCAGCGATTCAAAGTGGGAATTCGCCTCAATTGTTCAAAACCTTGAATGTGTATCAGGACGGAGGTGCTTATTTCGTCGGACCTTCAACTATACTTAAACTTGTTGCAATTGCGAGCGGAGAATATACAGTGCACACATACAAGGAAGCGAGTGTTGATGGCTACGTAACGGTTAGAAACGTCGGAAATTACACATCGGAAGTCAAGTTTAAAACCAGTGCGAAATTGGGCGAGCAAGACATGATGAATACCGTGACGTTAAAAAATTCGAAAGGTGCTGAGATGACCATTCGTTGGACCATGAATTCAAAAACAGGGGAATATTCTAACTTGAAAAATTGTGAAATGCACGCATTTTGGGTTCAATCAAATCCAGTTCCAGGTCAAACAGTTATTAGCTCGGTTGACTATTTAGTTGTGCCTCTGGAAACATTGTCCTTATTTTTTAACCGAAAAATGACCTTTGATCCAGAAACGGGTGTTTTAACGATTGCAGAGTAGCTTAACTGAGGTTACTAAGAGAATTTTGGCGTTTTATCTCGCTATCCGCTGTAGTCTGCCATCCGTCAAATGCCGGAAGGCAGAGCTGCCGCTCTCATCGAGAACGCGACGTAATGTGCGCCGTGCGGTAATTTTGAAAGCAATCAACAACAAAAACGCCCCTCAATCAATTGACTAAGGGGCGCAGAATACTCATTTTAGACTTGTTTAATTATCGAACGAGTTCGTACTGTTATTTTGTACACCCACATTTGGATCACCTACGGAAATCACTTTAAACTCGGTACGTCTGTTTTTCTCGTGCTCTTCTTCCGAACAATCCGATTTGACAGTTCCTTCGCATTCGCAGCCATTCAATAATTTGGATTCGCCATATCCTTTACCGTAGATTCGTTCAGGGTTCGTGATTTTTGATTTGATGTACGCTGCTGAAGATTTAGCACGACGATCGGATAAACTCTCGTTGTACTTGTACGATGCTCGACAATCCGTGTGAGATCCAAGCTCAACCACCATGTTCGGATATTTGTTCATGACCTCAACAATTTTGTCCAATTCAATTTTTGCGTCAGGACGAATCACGTCTTTGTTCAAATCGAAGTTGATTGGATTGATTTCAATCAATTGTCTCAAATCTGTTACCATCGGATCGAGTGTAAGATCCAAATTTGCGTGCACATCGTATTGTCCTTCTTTGTCGAAAAGCGTGTTGTAGGTCACCACTTTTGGGATGAAGCCCGGACGCGAAAGGCTGAAACTGTAACTTCCACGGTCGTCCAATTTTTTGTCCACCAAAGGGCGGAAGTAATCACCTGATTCGTCAGTCACAATTTGTACTTTTTGCCCAGTCATATTGTCGGTCACGGTCACGATAACGCTATCAAGTGGCAACTTGGTTTTTGCGCTGGTAATCAACGCGTAGAGGGACAATCCTGGATCTTTTTCTAGGGCAACGGCCTTTTCAATTTCCTCTGTTCCACTTGGTAAATTTTTCGTTGAAACGGTACCTATGTTTCCGAAATAGTCTTCTTTTTGAGCTCGAACGGTATACTCCATATCGGGTTCAAGTCCGAATGAATATCCGCCTTGATCATTGGCCGTTGTCGTCGCAATCACATCACCCGTTGAACTCACTAATTCTACAATGGCGCCGGGAAGGATTTCCTTCGTTCGAACATCTGTGATGAGACCGTTCAAGGTTAAATTAACTTTCAGTTCTTTAATCAAAAGGACACTATAAATATCGTCGTCTCCAGTTCCGCTTATTCTATTAGAAGATAGGAAGCCATTTTTATCATCCAGCATAACCAAGGCAAAATCATCTTTCGACGTGTTTACAGGCTCACCAAGGTTGATTTTTTTTGTAAAATCTCCGCCTTCTTTCGTTGGGATCATGGCATAGACGTCCAATCCACCAAGTCCTACATTTCCGTCCGAAGAGTAAAATAGAATTCCATCTTTTGTAATCCACGGAAACATATCTTGCCCTTCCGTATTAACGTCATTCCCCAAATTTTTTGGTTCTCCAAGCGTTCCATCCGCATTGATTGTACATTTATAGATGTCTGCGCCACCAAAGCCACCCGGGCGATCTGACGCAAAATAAAGTGTTTGTCCATCAGCAGAAATTGTTGGATGTCCCACAGAATAATCCCGCGAATTGAGGTTTGTCTCTGTAACATTGGACCAAGAGCCATCTGCTTCCACAGTAGCCCAATACATTTTTAGGTTTTGGATGCCTTGATCGTCCCGTTTAAGCGTGCCTTTCGAGATGTTATTTCGTGTAAAATAAACGGTGCTGCCGTCAGGTGATAAGCACAAAGGCCCTTCATGGTATCGAGAATTGTCTTTACGTGCCCGAAGTTCAACATTCGTGAGCTCGTTTGTTTCCGTCTTACTTGCTGAGAAAAAATCGAGGTAATTTTTGTCATTCCATGTATGGATTCGTTTGATTGCGAAGCGCGAGTTTCGATCAGAAATAAAACAAATTTTATCACCTCCAAGTGGGTAGCCACCGAATTCCACATTTTTCGTGTTCATCATCAGGTGATTCACATTAAAAAATGCCTCTTGATTGATAATTTGATCTAAATACGTCTTGTTTTCGAGAAATTGGACGGCGCGCGAATCTGAGGCAGCCATGCTTGCAAATTTGATCATATACCGATCGCTCTCAGCATATTTCCCATTTTCTTTGAGCGCTTGAGCGTATTGGTACACATCTTTAGAGGTTGCTTCAGGAGATTCTGCCATTTGAGCGTAATACTCTTCCGCTTTCATGGTTTCGCCCATTTGGTAGTAACAATCTGCCAATTTCGCCTTCATTGTTGGGCTGTCAACTTCAGATCCAACGAGGTCGGTATAGATTTCCGCAGCACTAGCATACGAAACGAGTTTGTATAAATCATCCGCTTCTGCCAATCGTCCACTTTGAGCGAATGCTAGCGTTGAAAGTATTGTGAATGCTATAATAAGTGTTTTTTTCATAACAATTTATTCCTGTTTGCTCAATTAGAAATAGCGTGGTGATTTTACCCCTCGATCTTTCCAGTAGAAATCGTAGGACAATAGGACTTCATAAGAACCGATGTTGTATGAAGCAAGTTTCGTAAGCGTTTGATCGTATGCAATTCCCGCCTTAAATTGAGGTGTCAGCTGGTATTGTACGAAGGCTCCGAAGCTATCACCAAAACGGTGTGTCAAACCAAGCCACAGTTTTTCGTTGTAAATTGCCGCTGCGCTCAAGTCAATCGATAGGGGAGCTCCATTCGTAATTTTGACACTTGTTGTAGGGCGCAATTTCCATTGGCGTGCAATATCAAATACCGCGCCTCCAATGACATAGTAATGCCGTTGTTCTTTCGCCGTAGTAGACGTTCCATAGTCTTGTTCAAGAATTCGTGGCGTGCTGACTCCCACGAACCAAGCTGGAGCGTGATAGTAAATTCCACCTCCAAAATTCGGGTTAATTTGATTTTGGATATTGACCATAAATTCTGGATCGTTTGGATCGTTTACTACCAATAAATCCGTGCGTGAATTCAACATGTTAATGCCGCCTTTTACGCCGAAGGATAATTTACCGGGTGAATTCGCAAATTTAAGCGTGTAGGAAAAATCTGCGTATACCATCGTTTGTTGAATTGGACCAACAACATCATTTACAACAGTCAATCCAACCCCAATACTTTCATATTTCAACGGTGTGTGTAGACTGAACGTAGTCGACCGTGGTCTTCCTTCTATTCCAACCCATTGTTCACGGTGGATCGCCGTAGCGTTCAACGCGCCGTTACTCCCCGCATAAGCAGGATTCACGAAAAGCGTGTTGTCCATGTATTGGGTAAATTGCGCTTCTTGCTGAGCAATCCCTTGTGCGCCTGCAAGTGCAATGACGATAACTAATAGTGCTTTTATTGTTCTCATAGCTTTTTATATTGAGCCTCCCACCCGAAAGCAGGAGGCTATCAATTATTTTATCGTTTCATGTAAATGAATCCTTGGAATTTCCCATCGTCACCAATGGTCGTGTCCTTCGTATCAAGGATGTAGTAATACGTTCCTGTTGGCAATTGATCGCCGGTGATGTCGCTTCCAAGATTTCGAATTCCTTGCCAGCTATTGTCATAATCTAACATTCCAAATACTTCGTTACCCCATCTGTTGAAGATCAAGATCTCATTTCCTGGATAGTTTTCAATTCCCTCGATCACGAAGAAGTCGTTAAAATTGTCACCATTCGGAGTGAATCCTTCAGGAATTACAAGATCGCACGGTCTTGGATCACACGGATCATTCGGATCAGAAGTTCCCGTTGGAGTGCCTGGCGTCGATGGATCATCGATTCCCGTCAGCTCCTCACAATCTGTCAATCCGTCACCGTCTGTGTCAACCGTACTTATTCCGATTGGATCACATGGATCATTAGGATCGGATGTGCCAGTTGGAACAGTGGGTGTCGATGGATCATCAATTCCTGTTGTTTCCTCGCAGTCAGTTAAGCCGTCACCATCCGTATCCGTTGTGTTGATTCCTACTGGATCACATGGATCGTTTGGATCAAATGGACCTGTACCGAATGTAGTAGGATCAAGTGGTGTCGATGGATCATCGATTCCTGTAGTTTCCTCACAATCTGTCAATCCGTCACCATCCGTATCCGTCGTGTTGATTCCGATTGGATCACATGGATCGTTTGGATCAAATGGACCTGTACCAAAAGTAGTAGGATCAAGTGGTGTCGATGGATCATCGATACCTGTCAACTCCTCACAATCCGTTAATCCGTCACCATCCGTATCCGTTGTGTTGATTCCTACTGGATCACATGGATCGTTTGGATCAAATGGACCTGTACCGAAGGTAGTAGGATCAAGTGGTGTCGATGGATCATCGATACCTGTCAACTCCTCACAATCCGTTAAGCCGTCACCATCCGTATCCGTTGTGTTGATTCCTACTGGATCACATGGATCGTTTGGATCAAATGGACCTGTGCCGAATGTAGTAGGATCAAGTGGTGTCGATGGATCATCGATTCCTGTAGTTTCCTCACAATCTGTCAATCCGTCACCATCCGTATCCGTCGTGTTGATTCCGATTGGATCACATGGATCG
>JBFYPU010000060.1:0-3458 GCA_041303175.1 Crocinitomicaceae bacterium
GAATTGGACGCAATCCAAGAGGAGGCAAAAAAATATGTTCGCGCCGAAAAAACAGCGGCTTGGCAAGCGTTTACGGCACAACTAAAAGTGGATTTACTTGAGGCGACCTCTATCATTCGAGCAGTGGCAAATGCGAGTGAAAACAAAGCGTTTATTGCAAAAATTGCCGATGATTTGGAGAAAGAAATGGATCCAATTCGCCGCGATATTTTGGGTGCTACCAGAAAGGTACTGCGGATGATTCGAAACGAAAACAATCCTGCAAAGGGACAACTTTCGGCATGGATCAGTAAACAGATGGAAGTGAATTTTGATCGATACAGCTCGAAGTTGTATTCCGATTCCGATTCTTCTGCTTTGAAAGTTCAAGCCGTTGCACCAACATATGATGGTTCTGGAACCATGGATGACGGACGAATTATCTTGCGCGACAATTACAACGCGATTTTAGAAAAATATCCAGAAGCTTTGGTGTTTGGCGAAGATGCTGGAAAAATTGGCGGTGTGAATCAAACGCTCGAAGGCATGCAAGACAAATTTGGTGCACTCCGTGTTGCTGATACAGGCATTCGGGAATGCACAATCATCGGTCAAGGAATTGGAATGGCGATGCGTGGTTTGAGACCAATTGCTGAGATTCAATACTTGGATTATTTGCTGTACGCGATTCAAATTTTATCCGACGATTTATCGACCGTTCAATACCGCACGAAAGGTGGACAAAAAGCACCGTTGATCGTCAGCACACGCGGTCACCGTCTCGAAGGGATTTGGCACAGTGGCTCGCCAATGGGAATGATTGTGAATTCATTGCGTGGAATGTACGTTTGCGTACCGAGAAACATGACCAAAGCCGCAGGATTTTACAATACGTTGATGGTTGCCGACGATCCAGCCTTGGTGATTGAACCGTTGAATGGATACCGTTCAAAAGAATTGGTTCCAACAAATAGTGGTGAATTCAGAGAGCCACTGGGAATTCCAGAAGTGGTGGCAGAAGGAACAGATTTGACAATTGTTTCTTATGGCTCGACCTTCAACTTGTGTGAGATTGCATTGAAACAATTGAGTGAATTGAATATTTCGGTTGAACTGATTGATGTTCAAACCCTACTTCCGTTCGATATTCACCATTCAATCGCGGATTCATTGGAGAAAACGAATCGATTGTTGATCGTGGATGAAGACGTTAGCAGTGGCGCAACAGGTTATATTTTAGATCAAATTTTGGTGCACCAAAAAGGATATTACCACTTGGATTCAGCACCGGAAACATTGAGCGCGAAGGATCACCGACCAGCTTATGGCTCGGATGGAGATTATTTCTCGAAACCAAGTGTCGAGGACATTGTTGAGAAAGTATACGCAATGATGCACGAGGTAAACCCTACGGAATACCCAGCGTTGTATTGATTTTTGCAAGAAACCAACACGGTTATTTCGGTTGAAAAGAACTAGAAGGTGTAACCCAGGTTGCAAAACCTGAAGGTATTGCTTCTTAATTTTAAGGAATCGTAGCGAAGCACGATCTAAACAAAAAATTTAACAATGAACTGGACATCTTATCTTCAACTTTTCGACGCCATTCTTTCGAAAGAACACACGAATGCTCCTTACGACAATGAATTCTACTTCAACTACACCACACTCAATAGCGCACGGCAAAATCGCTGGTTGAAACATGGGACGATCCTTCCAGAATTGAAGGCTGAGATTGAAAGCATATCTGAACCGCAACAATGGATTTTGATCACCGAACCGTGGTGCGGAGACGCGGCACACAGTTCTCCATTTTTGTTCATGCTGTCGGAATTGAATACTCAAATTGAGTTCAGAGTAAACCTCCGCGATGGCGAAGATTCATTGATTGATCAATATTTGACCAACGGCACGAGTAAGTCAATTCCCATTTTGGTTGTGCGCGATAAAGACGGAAAGGATTTATTTGTTTGGGGACCACGTCCGAAGGAAGCACAAGCCATTTTGACCCGCCAAAAAGACGACACCACGACATCTGACGAGGATAAGAAAAAAGAATTTCAGGCTTGGTATAACCAGAACAAGGGTGTTGACATTCAGAACGAATTGTTGGAGTTGCTGAAATCAGTGAGATAAATCCCGATCGTGGAATTCCTTCGTGAGCGCAATGTATGTTTTTGTATACGCTCCGTTCTCGTCCCGAACGGTTAACTCATCATATTGTAGATGACTTTCCGCCCGTCCAAATGCCAAAACGCGACGTTTTTCACCTTGACCCTCTTTCCCAATGATAGCTACCGATACGTGAAGATGTAAACCGACGTTCGACGCAAGATCTACCCAAGTCGTGGCATTTTCAGAAGGGATGACAACCCAAAAGAAACCGTTTTGGGATAAGAGTGAATTGACTTTGATCAGTAACGATTCAACCGGAAGAAATTCAGCGTGTTTCGCGCGCGACGTTCGTTCGTTATCGCTCAATAACGAATTTTCGTAGTAAGGTGGATTGGAAACAACGAGATCGAATTTCAAGTTAAAATCGGCTTCGAGAATATCTGCACAAATTGGAGTCAATCGTTTTTGCCACGACGAATGTTGAAAATTAAGGCATGATTCCTGAAAAGCGGTTTTGTCGATTTCAATTCCGTAGATTTTGGATGTTTGAGTGCGCTGTGCCAACATCAATGCCAACACTCCTGTTCCGGTTCCAATGTCCAAGATAGACTGAGGTTCACCTTCCCAAGAAACGATTGAACCCAAGAGCATAGCATCCGTACCGACTTTCATCGTGGTGTTTGCTTGGGAGATAGAGAAATGTTTGAATTGAAAAATGGACATTATACCAATTTCATATTGAAGTTATTAGATAAGAAAATGACGATGTTTTTCTTTATGCGAGGAGGTAAATTTTAGCATAGCCATAGCTATGGTTCAATTTTCATATGAAGCAGAAAGGAAAAGAGTGCGTTTTATTCTGATCATTTCGGTGTGAAATTGGTATCAACTTAGGTACAAATCGATCAATCCTTCGGGAGCGAGAATGTGTAGCTCATTCTTTTCACGGTCGACTTTTTTGATAATGCCGTCAATTAATGGAATCAGAATTTCAGCACCGTCTTTGTCTATTTGAAGAAGTGGATTCACCTTCAAATCAATTACTTGCTGCATGATGCCGATATCTCCGTGCTTTTCGTCGAAGACCTTGAATCCCACGACTTCGTGATCATAGAAATTGACCCCTGATAGTTCGGGTAAAATTTGAGCGGGCAAGTAAATGTCTTTTCGAAGGAGTTTTCGCGCATTGATTTCATCGTCCAAACCTTCGAGTTTCACCACCGCAAAACCTTTGTTCGAAAGGCGCATTTCCTCAATGAAAAAAGGAGTTAGGTGGTTATTGATATCGATGAAAATGGCATCCAATTCACGGTAATCTTCTGGATTCGTGACGTCCAAAAACAACGAAACTCCACCTTTATATC